>JAJZGE010000135.1 GCA_021798675.1 Pseudomonadota bacterium
CGAGGAGGAAGGGCCGATGCCGATCTTGAACAGGTCGAATACGCTGACCGCCATGGGCGCTGCCTCGCGAAATGAGTCAACCGGTTATTCTACGCGGCCGTTCCGCCCATTCGCAGCCGCATGCCTGATCTGACTCTCTACCAGCGCGACGATTGCCACCTGTGCGACCTGGCGCTGGCGGTGCTGGCCGAGGCGCGCGCGCCGGCCTTCGAGAGCGCGTGGGTGGACGATGCGCCAGCGCTGGAACAACGTTACGGCAGCCGCGTGCCGGTGTTGCGCGACGACCGCGACGGGCGCGAACTGGACTGGCCGTTCGACGCCGCGGCCGTGCGCGCGTTCCTGGCCGGCCCGGGGTAGCCAGGCCGGCGTCGCAGGGTCAGACGCCGAAGTACGCCAGCACGCCGATCACGATGCCGACGGCGCCCATGCCGACCACCAGCTTGCCCAGCCACGCGCGACGGCTGAGCAGCGCGATCGCCGCCATCGCGATGGCGATCTGCAGCAGCATGGTGGCCTGCGCCCAGCGGTGATGCTGGTGCATCTGCTGCGCACTTCTCGCATCGAACGCGGCCGAGGTCTGCTCCAGCTTTTCGGCCGCTTTCCTGATCTGCACCTTCTGCGCCTCGTAGCGCTTGCGCTCGGCCTCGAAGAACGGCTTGCGCGCATCGCTGGACAGCTCCATGCCCAGCTCGCTGAGGTTCAGCTTGTTGCCCTTGGCCTGGTAATAGCTCCACTGGTTCGCCGCCTCGGTCTTGCTGATCGCGGCGTCGTTCTTGAGCAGGCCGGCCTCGGCCTGGGTGGTGCCGGCCATGTAGGAAAACATCGCGCCCACCGTGGCCAGAATGGCGGTGATCACCGCCAGCCGGCCGGCCATGCCCCGGGGCGCGCGCTCGGCCGCTTCGTCGAGATGGGCTTCATGCAGGCCACGTACTTCGAATTCTTCAGACACGGGATGTTCCGGGCGATGGTGATGGGCGGAGCGTCATTTCGCGGCGAGCTGCAGATGCGCGGCGATCTTCACGTCGGCGCCGATCACCGAGGTGTCGGCGTAGTCGCCGCTGCCCACGCCGAAGTCGAGCCGCTTGAGGGTGCCGCTGACGTCGAGCGTGGCGCCGCTGCCCTGCGGCTTGAAGATCACCGCCAGGCTGATCGGCCGGGTCACGCCGCGCAGGGTCAGGCTGCCGTCGGCGATCACCTGCGCGCCGACCTGACGAAAGCCGGTGGTGACGAAGTGCGCGGTGGGGAACTTCGCCACGTCGAAGAAGGCGGCGCCGGGCAGCGCGTTCTCCTGGTCCTTGTCGCCGGTATGCACGCTGGCGGGCGACACCGTCACATCGAACTTCGACGCCGCCAGATGGGCCGGGTCGTAGCTGATCGCCGCGGTCCACTGGCTGAAGCTGCCACTGAACGCCGCGCCCTGGAAGGTGGCGCTGAAGCCGAGCTTGCTGGCGGCGGGCTGCACCGCGTAGCGGGTGGCGAAGCTGGCGCCGGGCACGGCGAACGCACACAGCAGCAGAGCGAGACGTTTCATCGGGAGGCTCCGGTGGACGAGGAGGAATCTTGCCGCGGGCGGCCGAACGGCAGCATCCGGCGCAGCACGTTGTTGCGATGGACCAGGTGGTGCTTCAGCGCCGCGCCCACGTGCACCACCAGCACCAGCATCAGCAGCCAGAAAAGATACTCGTGCAGGTCGCGGGCGACGTGCGCCAGCGCATCGCTTTTGCCCGCCAGCGCCGGCACGCTGAACAGCTTGAACCACTGCAGCGGCTTGCCGGCCAGCGAATTGAACCACCAGCCGCTCAGCGGTATCGCCGCCATCATCAGGTAGAGCACGCCGTGCACGAGGTGCGCAGTCAGCTGCTGCCAGCGCGGCGCGGTCTCGTCGGGCGGCCGCCGGTCCAGCGCACGCCACAGCAGCCGCAGCGCGAACAGCCCCAGCACGGTCAGGCCGATCGACTTGTGCAGCGCCAGCCAGTTGATCTTCTGCATCGGCGAACGGGCCAGATCCATCAGCAGCCCGAACAGGCCGTTGCCGAGGATGGCCAGCGCCATCAGCCAGTGGAAGGTCTTGGCCAGCGTGCCCCACTGCTGGTCGTTGCTGTGCAGGCTCATGGCTGCTCCTTCGAGGTGGCGCTGTCGTCGCGGATCGCTTCCAGCTCCAGCCACACGTTGACCTGATCGCCGATCGAATGGCCGAACGCGGTGATGCCGAAGTCGCGCCGATCCAGCAGCGCGGTGGCCGAGAAGCCGGCCACCGTGTGCAGGCCGTAGATGGTGGCTGCCACCCGGTTGAGCGTGAAAGGCAGGCTCAGCGGGCGTGTCACGCCGCGCAGGGTCAGCTGCCCGTGCAGCACGCCGTGGTGGGCGTCGATGCGCTCGACGCTGGTGCTGACGAAATGCGCGTAGTGGTAGCGACCGCAGTCCAGCAGGGCCGGCTTGCACACCGCGGCATTCCAGTCGGGATCACCCATGTCGACGCCGGCCATGTCGATGTCCAGCTCGGTGGCCGCCGTGCTCCAGTGGTCCGGGTCGAAACGCAGCCAGCCCTTGGCGATGTGCAGCCGTCCAAACGGCCGCGAATAGCCGTCGTGATCGATGCTGAAAAGCAGCTGGCTGTGCACCGTGTCGTAGCGATAGCTGGCGCTGGCAGCGTGCGCGGCCGGCAGCGCCAGCAGCGACAGCAGCGCCGCTGCCGGCAGGGCGAGACACTTGCCAAGGGTCGGAGTGCGAAGCATGCGGTGAAGTCTGGACGATTGCCGGGGACGATGCCAGTTTGGCCGGCGGAAACGGATTGTTTCCTGCGGCGGCACGTGGCGCTGGTGCTGGCCTCCCTGCTGGCGCCGCAGCGCAGGCCGCGCTCGCCGCGACGGCCGGGTTTTGGCATGATGGCGCCGGGTGGGGGATTCTGCGCATGTTGGCAACGCTCGTGCTGAACGCGGTTCTGGCGGCGGCCTCGCTGGCGCGCGCGGCGATCGTTGCGCCGGGCGTGGCGGCGTCCGCATCGGCCCAAACAACGCCGGCCGTGCTGGCCACGCCCCAGTTCCGCCGCTACGGCGTTGCCGACGGCCTGCCCAGCGGGACCATCTACGCGGTGACCCAGGATCGCCATGGCCTGATGTGGTTTGGCACCGCCAGCGGTCTGGTGCGCTACGACGGAGTGAGCTTCCGGGTATTCCGGCATGCGCTGGACGACCCGCAGTCGATGCCCGCCGGGGCGATCTACACGCTGTTCGTCGACCGCGACAACTGCGTGTGGGGCGGCAGCATTTCCAATGGGCTGACGGTGTATCAGCAGTCGGAGCATCGCTTCCGGCACTGGGAGCATGAGCCCGGCGATCCGGCCAGCCTGGCCAGCGACGAAGTGTGGAGCATCGCGCAGACCCCCGACGGCGCACTGTGGCTGGCCACCAACGCGGGCCTGGACCGCATGCGCCCGCACGGTGCCGGCTTCGATCACATTCCGCTCGATGTCGACGGCACGCACGCCGCATCGTTCGGCCCCGTGCGTGCGCTGCTGGCCGAGCCCGACGGCCGCCTGTGGATCGGCGCGGAGAGCGGTCTGTACCTGCGCGACGCCGACGGCCGCATCCATCGCGTGCCGGTGGATCCGGCCTTTCACGGCAAGCTGGGCAAGGTCTGGCATATCGACGGCGGCCACGGCGAGGTGCGCGTGGCGGTCAGCGGCGGCCTGCTGGTGATCGGCGCCGATGGCGTGGCGCGCCCCCTGGACGGCGCGCGGCTGGCCTCGCTGCGCATACTCAGCAGCACGCGCGACCGCCAGGGACGGCTGTGGATCGGCGGCGCCGACGGACTGCTGCTGGATACCGGCGACGGCACGCTGCTGTCGATCAAGGGTCAGCCGCTGCTGCCCGGCGGCCTGCCCGGCAACACCATCTGGCAGACCGCGCTGGATCGCGAAGGCGGGCTCTGGGTCACGTTCGACGATTCGAGTGTTGCCTATCTGCCGCCGGGCTGGAACGGCTTCACCCGCTTCACCCACATTCCGGACGACCCCGCCAGCCTGCTGAACATCAGTGCCGCGACCCTGCTCACCGCGCGCGATGGCCGGCTGTGGGTGGGAGGCGACGATGGCTGGATCGACAAGCTGGATGTGACCAGCGGACGCGTGCAGCACATTGTCCGGGACGTGCACGGGCAGATCGCGTCGATGGCCGAGGATGCGCAGGGCGGCCTGTGGATCAATGTGCCGGGTGGACTGCGGCTGTTCGCTCACGGCGTGCTGCACAACATTCGCCTCGACGCCGCGCACGTGACCCGGCCGGTGCTGCTGGTCAGCGGCAGCGGCGGGCGCATCTATCTCGCCTCGTGGGGGCAGGGGCTGTTCGTGATCGATCCGGCCAGCCTCGCGATCACGCCGGTGCCGATGGCAGCAGCGTCGGACGATGCCCGGCTGCCCGAGCAGCTCGGCTACAACAAGGGCAATCTCTGGTACGCCAGCAATGGCGGCTTGCTGCGGCTGGACGAAAAGACCGGCACGCTCGAGTTCGTCGCTGGCGTGGCGCAGGAAGAGATCACCTCGTTCGCCTGCGACGCGCACGGTTTCTGGACCGCCACCGAGCGCGCCCTGAACCACTATCGCTACGCCGACGGTCGGGCCACCCTGATCGACAGCGTCGACATCAGCGGCGAGGCATTCGCGCCGGACCTGATGACGCTGCGCGTCGACCGGCAGGGCCAGCTGTGGGTGTTTGCCAATCCCGGCCTGTTCCGGCTCGACCAGCGCACCCACCGCTTCACCGCGTTCGGGCCGGCGCAGGGTCTGTCGAATGCCCAGTTCAGCGGCGGCGTGACTGCGGTGGCGCCGGACGGCATGATCCTGGCGCCGAACGCCGGCGGCGTGGTGGGATTCCAGCCGCTGCGGCTGCAGGCCCTGAGCCAGACCGGGCGCGCCCCGCCGCCACCGCTCACGCTGACCCGGCTGAGCGTGCGCCGCGGCGGCCAGACCCTGCTGCTGCCGCTGGATACCACCGGCCCGCTGCAACTGGGCTGGCGCGATCGCGACCTGAGCGTGAGCGTGCGGGTCGCCTCGTTCGTCAGTCCGCTTGCCAATCACTACCGCTTCCGCCTGCAGGGTTTCGACAGCGGCTGGGTCGAGGTGGATCATCGCGGCGAACGCGAATTCGCCGGGCTGGCGGCCGGCCACTACACGCTGGACGTGAAGGGGGCCGGTGCCGACGGCATATGGGGCAGTCTGGCGCAGCCGCTGCGGATCGACGTGCAGGCGCCGCCGTGGGCGCGCTGGTGGGCATGGCTGGCGTATGCGCTGGTGCTGCTCGCCAGCGTCGTGCTGCTGCTGCGCGGCTGGCGCCGGCGGCTGGCCCAGCGCCATCGCATCCAGCTGATCGAGCAGCAGCGGCAGCTGGCGGAGGCGGCCAGCGCGGCGAAAACACAGTTCCTGGCCACGCTCAGCCACGAGATCCGCACCCCGATGACCGGTGTGATGGGCATGGCCGAACTGCTGCTGAGCACGCCGCTCAGCCCGCTGCAGCACGACTACACCCGCGCCATGCAGCGCTCCGGCGGCATGCTGCTGAAGCTGCTCAACGACGCGCTGGATCTGGCCAGGATCGAGGCCGGCCGGCTGGAGCTGGAGCCGGCGCCGTTCGACCCGCGCCAGCTGGTCGAGGATGTGGCCCAGCTCGAACAGGGGCTGGCGCACCTCAAGGGCATCCGCTTCGTGCTGGAGGTGGCCGACGACCTGCCGCCGCGGCTGATCGGCGATCCCGTGCGGATCAAGCAGGTGCTGCTGAACCTGGCCAACAATGCGCTGAAGTTCACCGAGCACGGCTGCGTGACGCTGCGCGCACAGCGCACTGCGAGCGGCCTGCAGTTCAGCGTCAGCGACACCGGTCCGGGCATCCCCGAGGCCAGCCAGACCCGGCTGTTCCAGCGCTTCGAGCAGGCTGAGGGGCCGCAGCGGCGCGCTGGCAGCGGGCTGTGGCTGGCGATCTGCCGCGAACTGGTGGACA
>JAJZGE010000136.1 GCA_021798675.1 Pseudomonadota bacterium
CAGGTTCTCGGTGACGTCGCCTGGTCCATCGCTGGCGGTCAGGCCCCATACGTCGGCGCCGTAGCCGGTCCAGCGGCCAGGATTGGCGATGGCGTAGGCGCGCTGCGCGTAGGTGGCCAGACGCCCGTTCTCGGCGTAATCCAGGTCGTGCGCGCGCCCCCACGCGTCGCGGATGCCGCGGAAGTCCACCCACGACTCGGTGTACTGGTGGCCGAACAGCGGGCCGAAGTTGAGGAAGGTGTAGCCCTCGAAAGTCCCCCACTGCTTCGGATAGGTGGAACACCATGCCGCCCACGCGTCCGCATCCACGGGATGCGTGGGCGAGCCCAGTGCGAGCAGGTAGACCAGCTTGCCTTCGTCGTAGCCTTTCCAGTCGGACGGAATGAACTGGCCACCCGGCGTCCAGCCCATGCTGATGAGCGGCTTGCGCACCTGCATCCACGGCCAGTCGACGGCGCGGTACAGCCGGTCGGCCAGCTGGCGGATCTCGCGCTCCTGCAGCGTGTTGCGGTCGTAATAGCTCTCCGCGAACAGCACGCCACCCATCAGCAGCGTGGTGTCCACGCTGGACAACTCCACCCCGCGGCCGTAGCGGCGGCCGGTCTGCATGTCGAGGAAGTGGTAGAAGAAGCCATGGAAGCCGGCGGTGTCGTCTTCGCTGTCGTTCTGCGGTGCCGCCGCGAAGAAGCGCAGCGTGGTCAGGGTGCGCTGTACCGCCTGCGCACGCGTGATGTAGCCACGCTCGACGCCGATGCCGTAGGCGGTGAGACCGAAGCCGACGGCGGCGATGGAGGAGAAGGTGTGGTTCGGCCACGAATCGGGCACCAGGCCGGTATACGGGTCGGCGCTCTGCCAGAACCAGTCGAAGGTGCGATGCTCCAGGTCGTCGATGAAGGCCTTCTGTGCGGGCGCCAGCTTCCGGTACGTAAGGGTATCGGGCTGCGGCGGCACGACCGCCTGGGTCGCCTGTGACGGCATGCCGGCGACGAACACCATCAGGACGGCGGCCGCGAACAGTTGCAGGCGGCGCCAGGGGAATGAAGACATTGCAAACCTCGAATGGATGGAACGGAGCGGCGCCATGCCGGCGCCGCGGCTAGATTCAGGCGGCCTGCATCGCCGTTGCCGGGCAGACCTTGTCGATGAACGCCTGGTGCAGGGGCATCGCCTCCACGCACGAGTTCACCACCTGGCGCACGCTGGCCATGAAGCCGGCAAGGTCCTTCTGCGACATCTGGTCCACCAGCGGGTGGTAGCCCCGCGGCACGATACGCTGGCCAAGCATCACCTGCACCCAGCTCGGCGTGGAGAACATCTCCTCGCCATCGCGGTAGAAGCGGCCGCTGTCGCGGAACAGGCGGATGTACTCGTCGAGCTGCTCCGGCACCGCCATCGTGCGGCAATGGTTCCAGAACGGCGTGTCGTCGCGTTCGGTGGCGTGGTAATGCAGGATCAGGAAATCGCGGATGCGCTCGTATTCGAAGCGGGAGCGCGCGTTGTAGCGGTCGATCAGCACCGGGCTGAAGTCGCGCTGCGGAAGCATCTCCAGCAGGCGCGCGATGCCCGACTGGATCATATAGATGCTGGTGGACTCCAGCGGCTCCAGGAAACCGGCGGCCAGGCCGAGTGCCACCACGTTGCGGTTCCAGGCCTGCTTGCGCGCACCGGTGGTGAAGCGCAGCAGTTTCGGCTCGCCCAGCGGCTCGCCATCCAGGTTCGCCAACAGGATCGCGGCAGCTTCGTCGTCGCTCATGTGCGCGCTGCAGTAGACATGCCCGTTGCCGGTGCGGTGCTGCAGGGGAATGCGCCATTGCCAACCGGCCGAACGCGCGGTCGAGCGCGTGTATGGCGTGAGTTGCGCCACCCGCTCGCAACCCACCGCCACGGCGCGGTCGCACGGCAGCCAATGCGAGAAATCGTGGTAACCGGTGTGCAGGGTCTGCTCGATGAGCAGGCCGCGGAAACCGGTGCAATCGATGAACAGGTCGCCTTCGATGCGCTCGCCGCCTTCCATCAACAGCGCCGAGACGAAGCCGTCGTCCAGCCGCAGTTCCACGCTGGCGATCTTGCCTTCGGTGCGTCGTACGCCACGCTGCTCGGCGTAGCGGCGCAGGAACCGCGCGTACAGGCCGGCATCGAAATGGTAGGCGTAGGCAACGTTGGCCAGCGGCGAGTTGGCCGGTACGTCGGTGGCGGAAGGCATGAACTTCCCGCGCGGCGCGGCCACCGTGTTGAGCGAATAGGCGCCGATGTCCTCGGCCAGGCCCAACTGCCGGGCCTTGATCCAGAACTGGTGGAACGGCAGCAGGCTGATGGCGTGGCCGATCTCGCCAAAACCGTGCACATAGCTGTCGCCGATCCGCCCCCAGTCGTTGAACTGGATGCCGAGCTTGAAAGTGCCCTGGGTGTTGCGGACGAACTCGACGTCGTCCACCCCGAGCAGGTCGTTGAACAGCTTGAGGTGCGGCACCGTGCCTTCGCCGACGCCGACGGTACCGATTTCCTCGGACTCCACCAGCTGGATCGAGCAATCGCCGCCCAGCACCTTGGAGAAGGCCGCAGCCGCCATCCATCCGGCGGTGCCACCGCCGGCGATGACGATGCGTTTGATGCGCATGTCGGTCATGAAGCGCTCCGGCAACCAGTCGTTCGGTGGGAATGCCGGGGTGCGTGAGGCACCCCGGCTGGTGCATCAGAAGTTCAGGCCCATCGAGAGCTTGACCGTACGGGGGTAACCCGTGATGTCGCCGGTGGGGTTGTAGGTCACGACGGGGTTGTAGCTGCCGTTCGCTCCCCAGTTCTCCAGATAGTTGACGTAGTTGTTCCAGTTGAACGCGTTGATCAGGTCGAAGCGCACGTAGGCATTGAGGTTGCCGTAGAGCTTGAAGTTCTTCGTGGCCTGGAAGTCCAGGTCGCGGTAGCCGAAGATCTTGCCGCCGATCAGGAAGCGCCCGTTGCCCGGCGGCGCGACCGCCGCCGAACGGCAGCCGCTACCGGCCACGCCGCCGCTGTCCACGTTGGTGGCCGGGGCACCGAAGCAGGCGAGGTTGATGTCCGGGACCGGCGTGGACAAGGTCAGCTTGGCGCCGAGCGTGAAGCCCCACGGGCCATCCATCGTGCCGGTCATCACCAGGCGATGCTTGGCGACGCCGGACGAGGTGTACGGGTAGTTGCCGATCCACTCGTAGTCGAACGCGTACTGGTCGGTGGGATCCCCGTTGTCGTTGTTCTGCCGCGTATTCGAATAGGTATACGCGATCGTCGCGCCCCAGTGCGATTCCGGCGTATACGGCTTGTTGGCCGACACCAGCAGCTGGCGGGTGCGCGTCTCCAGACCGTTGTTGCCGATGATCAGGCTGCCGAAGCCGGGGATGCCGTTGCCCCAGGGCTGGCCGCCACTCCTCCAGAATGCGCCATCGGGGTAGCGGTTGCCCAGGGTGAACACCAGGCCGTCGTGGCTCTTGATGTATGCCAGCGCCACGCTGGTATTCCAGTCGCCCACCTGGTTGCGCATGCCGATGCTGAACTGGTCGGAATACGGCGCCTTCAGGTTGTTGGTGACCAGGTCGACCTCCTTGCCGGCATTGCTGCCGGACACCAGACCCTGCAGGGTCGGGATGTTGAGGTAGGCCGGATCCCAGGCGTAGCAGTTGTTCACGCCAACCGTGCAGGGCACGTCCGGCGTATTGAAGCGCAAGGTGGGCTGCGACAGCGACTGCTTGGTCTGCTCCACCTGCAGCGCCTCGTAGAGGTCGCGGTCGTAGGAGCGGCCGGCGCCGCCGAAGATCACGTGCTTCTGGTCGCCGTTGATGTCGTAGGAGAAGCCGAAGCGTGGCTGCCACTCGTTGGTCTTCGCGTGGCGGTTGTGGCCGGTGCTGATGTAGTCGTTGATGTTCACCCCGCCCATCGCCAGCGACTGGGCGTAGGTCTGCCCGGCCGGCGCATTCGGATCCTGTTGCTGGAAGGCCGCCACCACGTCCGCGGGGGTCACGTAGTTCAGGTAGGATGGCGTCTTCTCGTAGTCCCAGCGCACGCCGAGGTTCAAGGTCAGGTGGTCGTTCACCGTCCAGTCGTCCTGGATGTAGGCGCCGAACTGCTTGTCCGAGCTGTTCGCCACCGGGCTCATGCCGGGCGTGGGTGAACCGAACTGCACCTGGTACGGGATCGACTCGGTACCGGCCGGCGTCACCGCATAATTGAACAGGGCATTGGAATCCCCCGCGTCCTGCGCGGTGAGCTTCACCGCCTTGTACTTGAAGCCGGTCTTGATGACGTGGTCGCCGTGCCACTCCAGGTCGTTGAAGGTCAGGTCGTCCTGGATCGCCGGGCCTTTCTGGCCCTTGTTCTGCTGTGCCAGCGGCGAGTTACCGGTCTGCAGCACGGTGGTGTTGAGCTGCGCACCGGTGAGCGTGTAGCTGTTGCCCGCGCCGAGGGCGATGGGTGTGGGCGAGAAGAACGCGTCCTCGTAGGTCAGCTGCAGGCGGTTGAACCAGCTGTAGGCGCTGTGATCCCAACGCAGGTCGACGCGCTTGTCGGTATTGATCGTGTTTAGCCCTGCCGTGGCGGTGAGCGTGCCGCCGAGGCCGCCGATGGAGGTTTCGTCGCGGTACTTGCCGCTCACCTCCAGGCGGTCGCGCGAGGTGGGCTCGTAGTCGATCTTGCCGAACCAGTCGTTTTCCTTGAACGGCAGGCTGGCCGGGCCGATCTGCGACTGCACACTGGCAGGCAGGTAGCTGGCGTAGCCGGTGATGCCCGGCACGACGGTGGTGGGACTGTCGAACTCCTTGCCCTCGTAAGCCACGTAGAAGTGCGCCATGTCCTTGACGATGGGACCGCCGAAGTCGAAGCCGTAGTCCTTCTCGTGCGACGGCGTCTTGTGGTGCGCGGCCCGTTCGGACGGAGTCTCGGCGCGCAGGCGGGTATTGGTGAAGCTGCCGAACACGTCGCCGTGGTACTCGTTGGTGCCCGACTTGGTCTCGGCCGTGATCGCGGCCGAGGAGATCTGGTCGTACTCCGCCTTGTAGTTGGAGGTGATGACCTTGTACGAGCCGATCGCCAGCTGCGGGAACGGATTGCCCTGGCTGTTGGTCTGGCCTGTCACGCCTCCCGGCAACACATAGTTCTTCTGGCCGACACCGTCGATGTAGACGTTGATGTTGCTGCTGGCCTGGGCACCGGAGCGCAGGCTGGTGTTGCCGTTGGCGCTGCGCGTGAACACCATGCCAGGCACGATGTCGGCGAACTCGAGGAAGTTGCGCGACGCTTCTGGCAAGGCCGCGATGTCGCGCAGCGAGACGATGTTGCCCACTTCGGAGGTGGTCACCTCCGGCAACTCCACCGCCGTTGCCGACACCGACACGCCGGCCAGTGTCTTGGCGTTGGCCTGCGAGGCCGTGGCGCCGGTCAGGTCGATCGTGCTGATCGAGGCCACCGCCAGCTGCACCGTCTTCTCCACGCCGGATCCGGTCTGCACCTGGTAGGTGCCCGACGGCAGGCCGACGATGGCGAAGCTGCCGTCCTTGCTCGACTGGGTGACGCGTACCAGGCCGGTCGCGACGTTCCTGACGGTGACGCTGGTGTTGGGCGCGGCGTTGCCGCGCAACGTGGCGTCGGATGTCTGCGCCATGACGATGCTTGGCGCGGACGCGAGCATGGCCGCCACGACGGCCGCCGGCAGCAAGCGCTTCTTGTATGACTTGAGACTACTCATGAACTCCCCTCCAAATGTCAGCTAGCGATTCGACGTACGGCGAATCTTCTTGGTTGTGGTGATGGTGGCTCCGCCCCGATGTGCCCCGCAGGATTCACGCACGACGATGTCGCAGCCGAGCGTGTGCACCGATGCGGCCGACAGCCCGGGGCGGTCCATCAGGTCGGCCAGCAGCTCCATGGCGTTCTTGCCCAGCTCCGCGATGCGTACGCGCACCGTGCTCAGCGACGGCGTGACGTAGCGCGCGATCGGGATATCGTCGAAACCGGCCACGGCGA
>JAJZGE010000137.1 GCA_021798675.1 Pseudomonadota bacterium
AAGCTGCAGGCGGTAGGCCTGCGCGGTGCCGCCCAACTGGCGCCCAGCGAGCTGTCCGGCGGCATGGCGCGGCGCGTGGCGCTGGCGCGGGCGATCGTGTTCGACCCGATGCTGATCCTCTACGACGAGCCGTTCGTGGGCCTCGATCCGATCGCCCTGAACCAGGTGCTGAAGCTGATCCGCACGCTCAACGAGACACTGGGCATCACCAGCGTGCTGGTGGCCCACGAGCTGGACGCGATCAAGCAGGTCGCCGACCACATCTTCCTGATCGCCAACGGCAAGGTGGTGGCGCAGGGCGACCCGAAGACCATCGCCGGCGACGGTTCGCCGTGGACGCGACAGTTCTTCGGCGGCGAGGCGGACGGCCCGGTGCCGTTCCAGTATCCGGCCGGCGATTACGCCGAAGCCCTCGGTTTCCCGCGGAGCGGCGCATGAACGCACGCATCGAACGCGACAACATCGTGACCCAGGCGCTGGGCCAGATCGGCGCCTGCGGGCTGTTCCTGCTGCAGATCCTCGCGGCGATCCCGCGCAGCCTGCGCTATGTGCGCGAGACGGTGCGCCAGCTGTGGTTCGTGGGTGCCATGAGCCTCACCATCATCATGGTCTGCGGCCTGTTCGTGGGCATGGTGCTGGCGCTGCAGCTCTACCACGTGCTGTCGATCTTCGGCGGCACCGCGGCCACCGGCACGGTGGTGGCGATCTCGATCTACCGCGAGCTCGGCCCGGTGATCACCGCGCTGCTGTTCGCCGGCCGTGCCGGTACCGCGATCACCGCCGAAATCGGCCTGATGCGCGCCACCGACCAGATCGCCGCGATGGAGCTGATGGCGGTGGACCCGCTGGCCTACGTGGCGGCGCCGCGCTTCCTGGCCGGGCTGATCGCTTTGCCCCTGCTGTGCTGCGTGTTTTCCGCGCTGGGCATCTTCGGCGGCCACCTGGTGGGCGTGACCTGGCTGGGCATCGACAACGGCACGTTCTGGTCGAACATGACCGCCACCGTGGACGTGTGGAAAGACATCATCAGCGGCGTGGTCTGGAAGAGCCTGGCCTTCGGCGCCGTGGTGGCGCTGATCGCGGTGTTCCAGGGCTACACTGCGCCGCCTACCAGCGAGGGCGTGGCCTACGCCACCACCCGCACCGTGGTCGCCTCGTCCATCGCCATCCTGGCGCTGGACTTCGTGCTGACCGCCTTCCTGATGTGACGTCATGACGACGCGCGAAAGCATCGTGGTGCCCACGGCGCATGGAAGGGCCGCTCGCGACCAGGCATACGAATGTCTGGTCAGCGTAGCCAGGCCGGCGCCTGTGCCGGACCTGCCGACTCGAGCGACCGCCGGGAAGGCGGGTTTTCGAGATTCCAAAAAACCTTCGAGGATGTTGCCGTGAGCCAGAGAAAATCCTATGCCGTCGGCACCGGACTGTTCATCGTGCTCGGCTTTGCCGCGCTGGCCTATCTCGCCACCCAGACCAGTTCGGTGGCGAATCGCCAACAGGGCGACAGCTACACGGTGGATGCGCAGTTCCAGAACATCGGCCAGTTGAAGGAGCGCGCCCCGGTGAAGATCGCCGGCGTGCGCGTGGGCCAGGTGCAGTCGATCGCGCTGGAGCCGGGCAAGGCGGTGGCCGATGTGAAGCTGTCGATCGACAAGCGCTACGACACGATACCCACCGACTCGGTGGCCACGGTGTTCACCAGTGGCCTGCTTGGCGACCAGTACGTGGGCATCGAGTATGGCCACGCCAAGAAGTACGTGGCCAACGGCGGCAAGCTGGCGCTCACCCGCTCCAGCGAGCCGCTGGAAGAGATGCTGGGCAAGTTCTTCGGTGCCGGCGGTACGGCCGACGCCATCGGGGGCACCTACAAGGTGTTCGCCCGTTTCAGCAACGTCGGCACGTTGTCGGCCGGCTCGCCGGTGAAGATGGCAGGCGTGCCGATCGGCCAGGTCGTGTCGGTGCAGGCCGAGCCCGACAAGCTCGATGCGCTGGTCACGCTGGCGATCGACAACCGCTACAACCAGATCCCCGACGATTCCGCCGCCGCGGTGTTCACCAGCGGTTTGATCGGCAGCCAGTACGTTGCGATCCAGCCCGGCGGTTCGTCGGACATGCTGAAGAACGGCGACGAGATGATCCTCACCCAGTCTGCGATGCAACTGGAGGACCTGATCGGCAAGTTCCTGGTCAACGGCTCCGGCAGCGGCGACGGCAAACAGGGCGCCGGTGCCTCCACTTCCCCCGCCGGCAAACACTGAGCCGGCTCCCCGCATCGCACAGAGGAGTTTCCGCATGACGCGTCACCTGGCCATCGCCATCGCCGTCGCCTTGGGCGGCACGCTCGCCGCGCCGGCCTTCGCCCAGCAGCAAGCAGCGCAGCAGGCCGCTGCGCAGCAGACCCCGACCGAGGTGGTGCAGCAGATCGCCCACCAGCTCGACAGCGCTGTGGCCGGCCACAAGGCCGAGCTGGAAAAGAACAGGGAAAAGCTGATCGGCGTCATCAACGGCGTGTTCCGGCCGCATTTCGATGTGGACTACGCGGCGATCCTGGTGCTCGGCCAGCACGCCCGCGAGGCCTCGCCGGAACAGCGCGTCGAATTCGCCAAGGCGTTCTACAACTCGATCACCCGCCGTTACGCGCAGGGCCTGCTGAATTACACCTCGGGCGTGGTGAAGGTGTTGCCGACCGCCGACAGCGACCTAAACACCAAACGCAGCGTGGTGCGCACCCAGGTAGCCACCGGCGACGGCAAGACGGTGTCGGTGGACTTCGTGTTCCGCAAGACCGCCAGCGGTGAGTGGAAGGCCTACGACGTGGTGATCGAGGGCATCTCCTACATCACCAACTACCGCAACCAGGTCGATGCCGAAATCCGCAAGGTCGGCCTTGCCCAGCTGATCAAGAACCTGCAGACCCAGGGCGACCAGGCGCTGAAGTCGATGGAGCAGGACGGCAAGGCCCATGGCGGCTGACGACGCGTTCCGGCTGGACCGCGGCACGCCCGGTACGCTGGCGCTGTCCGGCACGCTGGGTTTCGCCACGGCGGCGGCGGCCCTGCAGGCCCTCACGCAGGCGTTGCACGGCGGTGATGGCACGCAGATCGATCTTGCCGGCGTGCGCAGCAGCGACAGCGCCGGGCTTGCCTGCGTGCTGGCGGTGCTGGCGGAGGCGCGCGGGCGTGGCCAGGCGGTAAGCCTGCGCCACGTGCCCGAGGGCATGCGCACGCTGGCGCGCGTCAGCGGCGTGGAAGCACTGCTGGATTGAGCGACGCCGACGTGCCGCATGTGAAAACGGGGCCTTTCGGCCCCGTTTTCCTTTCAATGCTTCGACGGCGTTGTCGTCGGCGATGATGGGCCGTGTTGCTGTTCCCATTGCTTCTGCTGTTGCAGCAATTCGTCGGGATCGAAGCCCTGCTGGTCGACGCCCTGCATCTTTTCGATCACCGCGGACGGCGGGTTGCCGTCGTACAACATGTACAGCCGGCGTTGGCGGTAGGCGTCGCGGAGGAAGGCGTAGGGGTCGTAGGCGGATTGCAGGAAGCCCTCTGCGTCGATCAGCTGCGAGCGCATCGACACCACGTAGAGCACCTGCGGCAGGTAATACTGGCCGTAGTTGAAGGAATGGTTTTTCGCGATCAGGCTGAGCGGATCGAAGAAATAGCCGTCCACGGGGTAACGCCACACGTCCCGCACGGTGCTGGGGCCGAGCAGGGGCAACATCAGGAAGTCGCCCTCGGGCACACCCCAGCGCGCGAGGGTGATGCCGAAGTCGGTGCTCTGCTGTGGCAGGCCGAGTTTGGTGGCGGGGTCGAAGATACCGCCCACGCCCACGGTGAGGTTGATCAGGAATCGCCCGGTGTTGCCCAGCGCCTGCGAGGGCCGGGCCTGCAGCAGGTCGTTGGCGATGGTGACGGGCAGCTCGATGTTGGTGAAGAAGTTGTCGACCGCGTGCCGTACCGGCGGATTGGTGACCTTCCGGTAGCCCACGGCCGCGGGCCGCAGCACGGCCTTGTCGAGCTTGTCGTTGAACGCGTAGACCTTGCGGTTGACCTTCTGCAGCGGATCGTCGGTACGCGGCGGCGCGATGGCACAGCCGGCCAGCAGGGCCACGGCCAGCAGGGCCAGGCCGCGACGCAGGAAAGATCGGGACAGTGAAGGCATCGGCATGGAGGCGCGGCCAGGTGGGGAGCGGGGCAGAGGCGTTGGGGATCTTAATAGTGTACTGTTTGGTTTTATATCCTGCACGCGTTTCGTCGTGCTTTCGCATCCCGGCGGCGATCGCGCGCCCTCGCGTTGCCAGTCCGGCGCCCGCTGCTCTAAACTGTCATCTTGTATAAGTCTCTATTTATCTAAGGATTTGGCATGGCACGCATTACCGTGGAAGACTGCCTCGAGGTGGTCGACAACCGATTCGAACTGGTGCTGATGGCGACCAAGCGCGCCCGCCAGCTCGCCAAGGGCGCCGAGCCGGCCGTGAACCCGAACAACGACAAGCCTTCCGTGCTGGCACTGCGCGAGATTGCCGGCCGCCGTATCGACCAGGCCACCATCGACGAGATCGACAAGGCCGAGCGCGAGCGCGCCGAGCGCGAGGCGCTTGAGTGGGCCGCCGCCGAGGTGGACGACGACCTTTCCAAGGTCGGCGACGATTGATGGAGGGCGGCTGTAGATCGCGCACGCATCGCATCGGGCCATCCGATGCGCCTGCACGCGCGACCTGCCGCATTCGTTGTCATCGCATGACCGCGCCACCGGCGCGGTCGCCGCGGCCGGTCGCAGCATGACCGCCGTCACCCCCATTGCGAGCGATCCCGCGGCGCTGCCGCAATACGTGCAGGCGCTGAACGATCAGCTCGGCTATCTTGCGGCGCCGCAGATCCAGCGCGTGCTGCGCGCGTTCGAGGTCGGTGCGGAGGCGCACGCAGGCCAGACCCGCAAGAGCGGCGAACCCTACATCACCCACCCGGTTGCCGTGGCCGGCATCCTCGCCGAACTGGGCATGGATGCCGAGACCATCATCGCGGCGATCCTGCACGACACGCTGGAGGACACCGCGCTCAGCCGCAGCGCGCTGGCCGGGGAATTCGGCGAGACCGTGGCCGAACTGGTGGACGGCGTCACCAAGCTGGACAAGATGCGCTTCGGGAGCCGCCAGGAGGCGGATGCGGAGAGCTTCCGGAAGATGCTGCTGGCGATGGCGCGCGACTTGCGCGTCATCCTGATCAAGCTTGCCGACCGTTTGCACAACATGCGCACGCTGGGCGCGAAGGATTCCGCCTCGCGCCGCCGCATCGCGCGCGAGACACTGGAGATCTACGCCCCCATCGCGCAGCGCCTCGGCATGAACGCGATCAAGGCCGAACTGCAGGATCTGGGTTTCCGCGCGCTGCACCCCGACCGCTACCGCGTCATCAGCGAGCGCATCCGCGCCGCGCTGGGCAACCGTCGGGAGGCGATGGGCAAGATCGAGTCCGCGCTGTCGCAACGGCTGGGTGCCGAACAATTGCCGGCACGCGTGGTGGGCCGGATCAAGTCGGCGTGGAGCATCTACTCCAAGATGCGCCACGAGCATAAAAGCTTCGCCCAGCTGATGGACGTGTACGGGTTCCGCGTGGTGGTCGACAGTGCGCTGGATTGCTACAAGGCGCTGGGCGTGGTGCATGGGCTGTACAAGCCGGTGGACCGGCGCTTCAAGGATTTCATCGCGATCCCGAAGGCGAACGGCTACCAGTCGCTGCACACCGTGCTGCTGGGGCCGTTCGGTGCGCCGATCGAGGTGCAGATCCGCACCGCGGAAATGGATTCGGTGGCTGAGCGTGGCGTGGCGGCGCACTGGGCCTACAAGACCGATTCCGGCCCGGCGAACAGCGCGCAGGCGCGTGCGCGCGAGTGGCTTTCCTCGCTGGCCGACAGCCAGGTCAACACCGCCTCGTCGGCCGAGTTCTTCGAGAACGTCAAGATCGACCTGTTCCCGGACGAGGTCTACC
>JAJZGE010000138.1 GCA_021798675.1 Pseudomonadota bacterium
AAATCGCGCCGCCGCCGCCGGGCAGGCTGGAGCGTGACGACGATCCGGTCAGTGGCGTGTTGCCTTGGCGCGATGGCTTCGTGGTGTTGCTCGACGCGCGCCGCCTGTACCGCCTGAACGGAGACGGTGACCATGTGGCTTGAGCTGGGCATGCTCGCCCTGCTGCTGGTGGCAGTGGGCCAAAGCGTTTTGCTGGTGCTCATGTGGCGGCAGTCGCGCCGCCTGCAGCGGCGCGTCGATGCACTGTGGCAGAACGCGGCGGGTACCAGCACGGACGTGCCCACCTCGATGCTCGTGACCGCCTTGGGGCGCGTCGAACGCAAGCTCGGCCAGGTGGAGCGGCCGCTGCTGCCCGATCGTTCGTGGGAGCTGGCCAAGCAGCTGGCACGCGAGGGCGCCGATGCGGAGCAGCTGGTGGCGTGCTGCGGGTTGTCCAGCGACGAGGCGAAGCTGATCGTCGCCATGCGCGCGCCGACCTGAAGTCCTGCCGGCGCTGGCTTGAGCTACTGCTCCGAGGCAGCGTCGTAGACCGCGGCCAGCACCGAGGCGGCGGCGGCGTAGAGCAGCACCGGCACGTCGTCGCGCAGGCGCAGGGCGGCCAACAGGGCCGCGATCTGCGGGTTGGGGTGCAGCGGCAGGCCCATGGCCTGTGCACGTGCGCGCAGGGCCTCCAGCGATTCCGGCGGCAGGCTCGGCCGGGACTCCGTACTGCCAGCTTGGGAGACGCGCAGGCTGACCCGGCGCGGCGGCGGCGTGCCGGTGGGCGTGTTCATGCGGTGGCCTGCAACAGCACGGCGCTGTAGCGGTTGGGTGGCTCGGGCAGGCCGAGCTGGCAGGTCAGCTGGTCGAGCAGCAGGCCGCAGGCGGCCAGGCGCTGGCGCAGCGCGGTGAACTGGCGTTCCAGCAGGTGCACGGTATCGGGCTGGGCGGCCCAAAGGCGAACCGAGAGGCGCGGCTCGCGCAGCTGCAGCTCGCCCTGGACCGGGCCCAGCGCGGGCAGGTCGAGCGCGAAGCCCAGGTTCCAGCCGCGGCTGCCGTCGCCGTCGTCGACGGTGTACTCCAGCTGCACCTGCAATACGTCGTTGCCGCCCTCGCCGTGCATGGGGATCTCGATCATCCAGGCCGGCAGCGGGCCGGTGCCGGATTCCAGCTGCGCCACTTCGATGCGTGCCAGTGCGGCATGCACTTCGCCTTGCAGGCGGCCAAGCAGGGGCTTCACGTCCTCCGGCGCCAGCTCCGGCAGCAGTGCGCGCGGCTGCGCCTGCAGGCCGCGCTGCAGCAGCGGCGGCGCGGTTTCGCCGGCGTTCTGCGCGCCTCCCGGGGGCATCGGTGCGCCGCTGTCCAGCGCGGCGGCGAGGCGCAGCAATGCCGCCTTCCAGTCGTCCTGCAGGGCGGGCGGCGGCTGCCCCAGCGAGCGGGCCAGGGTGGATTCGAGGAACAGCCCACTGTGTGTGATGGCTTCGCGCAGGCCCTCGCCGCGGGTGATTTCCGCCGGACTGCGCAGGGCCTGTTCCAGCGAGGCGAGCGCGCTGCGCAGGTCCGGCGGCAGCTGGCGCAGCATCGGGCGCTGCGCCAGCGCGTCGAGCGTGGCCAGCAACGGCGCGTAGCCGTTTTGCTGCGGCAGGCTCTCGCGCAGGGCGCGCTGCAGGGCGGCATCGGCCGGCGGCGTGAGCATTTCCAGCTGGGGTTGGGCGCCCAGGCTGAGCACGCGGACCTGGAATTGCGCGGGGAGCTGCGCGCTGACCACGTCCGCCTCCACCGTCAGGCTGCCGATCTGCAGTATCTGCAGCCCCTGCGGGCTCACCCCAAGCGGTCGCGCGGACAGCACGGTGCCGATGCGCCAGCTTGGCGCCGCCGTGCCGGCGGCGGCGCCTGCCCAGGTCAGGGCGGCGAGGCTGGTCGGCTGGATGATCAAACTGGGACCTGCATGGGGGTATGGGCCTGAACCGGCTAATCGGGTAGGGCATCGGCGGCGTCTGCACGAACTTTAGAGCCTAAAGCGACTAGGGTGCCGGCCGATAAGCCTGCAGTCAGCGCCAGGTGGCGCGCATGGGGTGACGGCATGGCCGGCAAGCGGGCGGCAAAACACGACGAAGGACAGGCGGCAGGCGAGGTGGCGACCGTGGTGTTGCCGGCGGACTGCCGCATCGCCGCGCAGGCGGCCCTGCAGGCGGAATTGGCGCAGGCGCTGCAAGGCGGCGCGATCGAACTCGATGGCAGCCAGGTGGAGCGCGTGGATACCGCCGCGCTGCAGTTGCTGGTGCTGTTGCGCCGGGCGCTGGACGGTTGCAGCGGCACGTTGGCCTGGCGCGGCAGCAGCGCCGCCCTGAACGATGCAGCCGGCCTGCTCGGCCTGGCACGGATTCTGGAACTGCCGGCCGTCGGGCCGGCCTAACTGAGGTAGCAGCATGGCAAAGATCCTGGCGGTAGACGATTCGACCTCGATGCGCGGCATGGTGGCCTTCACCCTGCGCGGCGCAGGCCACGAAGTGACCGAGGCCGAAAACGGCCAATTGGCGCTGGACGCGGCGAGCGCCAGTGCGTTCGACCTGGTGCTTGCCGACGTCAACATGCCGGTGATGGACGGCATCAGCATGGTGCGCGCGTTGCGCGCCAGGCCGGAGTACCAGGGCGTGCCGATCCTGATGCTCACCACCGAGTCGAACACCGAGAAGAAAATGGAAGGCAAGGCCGCCGGCGCCACCGGCTGGCTGGTCAAGCCGTTCGATCCCGAGCAGTTGCTGGCGACCGTCAAGCGCGTGCTGGGCTGAGGGAACACGTCCATGGCCGCGGTCGACCTGACTCAGTTCCACAAGACCTTCTTCGAGGAAAGCCTGGAAGGCCTCGACGCCATGGAGGCCGCGCTGCTGGCGCTGGACTCGGGTTCGACCGACCACGAGCTGGTGCACACCATTTTCCGCGCGGCGCATTCCATCAAGGGCGGCGCGGCGACGTTCGGCTTTGCCGACGTGGCCGCGTTCACCCACGTGGCCGAGTCGCTGCTGGAGGAGGTGCGCAGCGAGCGCCGGGTGGTGGACGCCGCCCTGACCGACCTGCTGCTGCGATCGGTCGACTGCATGCGCGCGATGCTCGACCGCACCGCGCAAGGCCTGCCTGCCGCCGATGCCACCAGCGAGTCGCTGCGCGTCGAACTGGCGCAATTGGTCGAAGGCGAAGTCGCCGCGGTGGCCGTGGCGAGCAAACCCAAGTCAGCGGCGGTGGCGGGCTGGGACATCCGTTTCGTCGCGATGCCGCACCTGCTGCAGACCGGCAACGAGCCGCTGCGCCTGTTCCGCGAACTGCAGCAGCTCGGTCGGCTGGAGGTGCTGCGTGCCTTCATCACCGATGCCGCGCCCGCGGAGTTCGCCGCGATCGATCCCGGCCAGTGCTACCTGGGCTGGGAGCTGCGCCTGCACGGAGCGGTGGCGCGTGCCGATCTCGACGCCGTATTCGAATGGCTGGACGGCGACTGCGAGCTCGCCATCACAGCGCTGGCCGCGCCGCAAGAGGCCGCCGCGCCGGCTCCCGTGCCTGCCGCGGCCGCTCCCGCCGTTGCCGCATCAACGGCCGTGCCAGCTGCGGCGCCGGCTGGTGCGCGCGAGGGATCGGCCTCCGGTCCTGCCGATGGCGGTTCGATCCGCGTCGGCATCGACAAGGTCGATGCGCTGATCGACATGATGGGCGAGCTGGTCATCACCCAATCCATGCTCAACGACATCGGCACCAATTTCGACGTGTCGCAGCTGGAGCGCCTGCGCGAAGGGCTGGCGCAGCTCGAGCGCAACACGCGCGAGCTGCAGGACAGCGTGATGCGCATACGCATGCTGCCGATCGGTTCGGTGTTCAACCGTTTCCCGCGCCTGGTGCGCGACCTCGAGCGCAAGCTGGGCAAACAGGTCAGGCTGGAGCTGCAGGGCGAGCAGACCGAGCTGGACAAGACCGTGCTCGAGAAGATCGGCGACCCGATGGTGCACCTGGTGCGCAACGCGATCGACCACGGCCTGGAGGTGCCGGAACAGCGCCGCGCCGCGGGCAAGCCGGAGACCGGCACGCTCACCCTGGACGCCCACCACGAAGGCGGCAACATCGTGGTACGCATCAGCGACGACGGCGCCGGCCTCAACCGCGAGCGCATCCTGGCCAAGGCCGTCGAGCGTGGCCTGGTTCCGGCCGGCCAGCAGCTCAGCGATGACGAGGTGGCCGAGCTGATATTCCAGCCCGGCTTCTCCACCGCGGCAGTCGCCACCGACCTTTCCGGCCGCGGCGTGGGCATGGACGTCGTGCGCCGCAACGTGCGCGACCTCGGCGGCACCGTGGGCGTGAAGAGCGTGGCCGGTAAGGGCAGCGTGTTCACCATCGCGTTGCCGTTGACGCTGGCGATCATCGATGGCCTGGTCACCGCGGTGGGCGAGGAGCGCTACATCGTGCCGTTGATCTCCATCGTGGAGTCGCTGCGCCTCGGCGCCGATACGGTGCGCAGGATTGCCGGTGGCGGCGAGGTGTTCCAGTTCCGTGGCGAATACCTGCCGATCATCCGCCTGCACCGCGCCTTCGGCTGCACGGATGCGATCGCCGAGATCGAGCGCGGCATCGTGGTGGTGGTCGAGGACGAGGGTCAGCGCGTGGGCTTGCTGGTGGACGAACTACTCGGCCAGCAGCAGGCGGTGATCAAGTCGCTGGAGAAGCATTACGAGCGGGTGCAGGGCGTATCCGGTGCCACCATCGTCAGCGACGGCTCGGTGGCGTTGATCGTCGACGTGGGCGGCGTGGTGCGGTTGGGGCGGCGCGTCAAGGCAGCCTGACGCAAGCGACTCGACCGGCACCCGAAAGGGGGCGTGATGTCGTTCAAAAAGTGGTCGTTCCAGCGCATGAGTCTCAATGCCCGCGTCGGCGTGGTGATCGCGGTGGTGCTGGTCGGTCTGGTTGCCCTCACCGTGATGAGCGCATGGCACAGCCGGGCGATGCAGATGGCGGATCTGCAACACCGGCTGCGGAACCAGATCGAGAGCGCGGCGTCCATCGCGCAGGGTTTCCATGAGCGGGCGGAGAAGGGCGAGTTCAGCGAGGCCGAGGCGCAGAAGCGGGCGTTGGCGCAGATCCACGACATGCGTTGGGACAACGGTAGCGGCTACGTCTTCGTTTTCGGCACCGACCTGATCATGCGCATGCATCCGTTATGGCCTGCCTGGACCGGCAAGGACATGAGCGCCGAAACCGACGCCAACGGCCTGCCGCACTACCGGCTGATGTCCGAAGGCGACGTGAAGGACGGTCATGCCCTGATCCGCTACGCGCAGAAAATGCCCAACGGCGGCGTCAAGGACAAGATCACCTATGCGCAGCTGTTCAAACCGTGGAACCTCAACTTGGCTGCCGGTGCCTACTTTGACGACATCGACGCGAAGTTTCGCCATGAGTTGGAGGTGCAGCTGGGCTGGGCGGGCCTGCTTGCCTTGCTGGTGATCGGCGTGGTGTGGCTGTCGATGAGCAGCATTCGCCGGAGCATCGGTGGCGAGCCGGCGTTGGCGGTGATGCTGACCGGGCGCATGGCGGACGGCGACCTGGCGCTGGGTGGCGTCGAGAAGCTGTCGCCGCCGCCGGGCAGCATGATGCACGCGATGCAGCGGCTGCACCTGAAGCTGGTGGAAGTAATCGGTCAGGTGCAGCGTGGCTCGCAGGTGGTGAGCGGCGCGGCACAGGAGATC
Source organism: Pseudomonadota bacterium (assembly GCA_021798675.1). Next base: position 5,706 of record JAJZGE010000138.1, read on the forward strand.
GCGCGCGGCAACGACGACCTGAGCCAGCGCACGCAGGAACAGGCGTCCAGCCTGGAAGAGACCGCGGCGTCGATGGAGCAGATGACCTCGACGGTGAAGCAGAACGCGGAGAACGCGAGCCACGCCAACCAGCTGGCGAGCGGCGCGCGGGCGCAGGCGGAACAGGGCGGGACGGTAGCGGCGCAAGCGGTGTCGGCGATGGGCGAGATCACGGCGTCGAGCCGGCGGATCGCGGACATCGTGGGGCTGATCGACGAGATCGCGTTCCAGACCAAC
>JAJZGE010000139.1 GCA_021798675.1 Pseudomonadota bacterium
GCGCCGCGCCAGCAGCTGCCGCCCGGCTGAGCTGAACCAGGGCGGCGCCCGCGCGCCGCCGCTGCGCACACGCCATCTGCCTGCATCCGCCGCGGCCAAGGCTGCGTAGAGAAGAGGGCAGGCAAGCGGCCTGCGTCTCGTGCAGGTGATCCCATGTCCATCCATCCACGCCTCGGCGCGCTGTGTGCAGGGCTGCTGCTGGCGAGTGCGCTTGCCGCGCATCCGCTGCCGCAGCGCAGTGCACAGGGCCTGCTGATCAGCGCCAGCGGACAAACGCTCTACACCTATGACCGCGACGGCAGCACTGGCAAGAGTGCGTGCAGCGGCCCGTGTGCCGCCGTGTGGCCGCCGTATGCCGCCACTGCCGGCGCCGTAGCGAATGCGGACTTCAGCGTGCTCACGCGCGCCGACGGTACGCCGCAGTGGGTCTACCGCGGTCATCCGCTGTACCTCTTCGCGGGCGATGCCAAGCCGGGCGACAAGGACGGCGATGGCGTCAACGGCGGTTGGCACGTGGTGCATTGAATCGTCGCGGTTGCATCCGTATCGCCACAGCGCGCGTATGTGGGATGGCGTGCACAAGGCGCACCATTTCAGAAGAGGGAGGTTTTCATGCAAACGTATCGAAAGAACCGGGCAGCATGGCTGATCGGATTGGCCCTGAGTGGCTGCCTGCTGTCGATCACCGCCTCCGCGGCCGACACCGGCACGGGCGCCAGCATGGCCACCAGCGACAAGCTGCTGCTCACCGGCGGCGTGTCCGAGATCGAAGGCTCCGCCGGCGGCGGCCTCACCCCATGGGCGGTGATCGGCGGCTACGGCACGCAGGACGAGATCGGCGCCAACGCCTTCTACACGCACGTGAATCTGCCCGACTATCACCTGGACGACGTCGGCGCGCTGGTGGGTTTTTACAACCGGGTAGAGCTCTCATTCGCGCAGCAGCGATTCAACACCGAGAAGGTCGGCGGCGCGCTGGGCCTGGGCAACGGCTTCACCTTCACCCAGAACGTGATCGGCGTGAAGGTACGCCTGTTCGGTGATGCCGTGCTCGATCAGGACAGCTGGCTGCCGCAGGTGTCGGTAGGCCTGCAGCACAAGACCAACGATCAGACCGCGGTGCTGAAATACATCGGCGCAAAGTCCGACCAGGGCACCGATTACTACATCAGTGCGACCAAGCTGATTCTCAGCCAGAGCGTGCTGCTGAACGCCACGCTGCGCTACACCAAGGCCAACCAGATCGGCATCCTCGGCTTCGGTGGCGACAAGAACAATTCCTACCAGGCCGAGTTCGAAGGCTCGGCGGCGTACCTGCTCAGCCGCCACTGGGCGGTGGGCGCGGAGTACCGGCAGAAGCCCAACAACCTCGGCATCGCCAGGGAAGACAGCTGGTACGACGCCTTTGTGGCGTGGGCGCCGACCAAACACGTGTCGGTGACGCTGGCCTATGCCGACCTCGGCAACATCGTCATCAAGCAGCGGCAGCGCGGCCTGTACGCGTCGGTCCAAGTCGGTTTCTGATCGCCATTGCCCACCAGGAGCACTCTCATGTTCAAGCATTCCCTCCACCTCGCCGCGCTCGCCACGGCGGTATTTTTTGCAAGCGGCGCGATGGCGCAGGAAGCCGCGACGATGTCGGCGCAGTCCGCTGCCATGAACGCCAGCGCGCCGCGCGATCCCGCACTCAAGCCCGTGTTCGATGAGTTTGGCGGCAAGCCCGGGCTGGTCGCGATCATGAACGACTTCATGGACAACCTGGTCGCCGACCCGCGCACCCATCCGTACTTTGCCAACGCCGACCGCGATCACATCAAGGCTGAACTGGTGGACCAGTTCTGCGTGATCCTGGACGGCCCGTGCACCTATACCGGCAAGGACATGGCGAAGGCGCATCAGAACCTTGGCATCAACTATGCGGCCTTCAATGCGCTGGTCGAGGATCTGCAGAAGGCCATGGACAAGCACCACGTGCCGTTCCGTGCGCAGAACAAGCTGCTGGCCAAGCTGGCGCCGATGAACAAGGCGATCATCACCAGGAAGTAGTTGCGCGCGCGGCAGGTCACTGCAACATCGACCTGCCGCACATGTTTATCCATGCAGGCCACGCTGTTGTCAGACGGCGGCGTGGCCAATGAACGGATGACCACAGGGGGTCATATGTCCATCCAGCGAATCTGCCTGATCGGCAGCCTTGCACTGATCGGCGCCTGCAGCATGGCGCCGGCGCAGCACTCCATTGCGATGACATCCGGCGCATCGACCATACCCACCGCGGCCGCCGTGCCGATGACGGCAACGGTCGCCGCCGTGCCGGTGAGTGAGGCCATGCCGGCAGCTGCAGCAGCGGTTATCCCGGCAGCGTCATCTTCGCCGCCCGAGCCGGTACCGGCTCCCGCGCCCGCGGCTGCTGCGCGCGTCGCGTTGAAAAAACCCGTAACCGAGGCGGTGGTCGCAGCGCCTGCGCGCGCGCAGATCAACGGGCACGTCAATCTGACGGCCGGCCGCGGTCAGCAGATCGAACCGGGCGATCAGACCGATACGCTGGTCTACTACGTGCCGGCCAGCGGCGGCGCCCGCGTCCGGCCGGGACAGTTCAATGTCTACACGCACAACCGCGACTTCAGCCCCGAGGCGCTGGCCGTGCCGCTTGGCAGCACGGTCACTTTCGTGAACCTGGACGACGTGCGCCACAACGTGTTTTCGGTGACGCCGGGTTCGGCCTTCGATCTCGGCTACCAGGGCTCCGGCGAAAAGGCCTCGCACGTGTTCAGTCACGCCGGCATCGTGCTGGTCAGCTGCAACGTGCACCGCTCGATGGAGCTGGACGTGCTCGTGGTGCCGAGTCCGTACTCGGCCAAGGTGGCCGCCGATGGCAACTTCACGCTGCGCGGTCTGCCGCCCGGCCCGGGCACGCTGCACTTCTGGAATCCACGCGCGCAGCCGGCCAGCCAGGCGCTGACGCTGCCGCTCGGCGGCGCGGTAAAGCAGACCCTGCAGGTGACCAGGCCGCGGATGACGATGGCACCCAGCGGCAAGGGTGCGGTATGAAACCCGCCAATCGCTTTCTGCTGTCCGGCGTTGTGCTGGTGGCGGTGCTCGGCGTCGCATCCGCGGCCGGGATGCTCTGGCAGACGCGCCGTGCTGCCGCGGCCAGCGCCCTCGGCCGTCTGCAGGTCGCGGGCACGGTCGAGAGCGAGCTGCAGGCCAATCGCCTGCGTGAGCTGCAGCTGCGCGCCGAGGTGCTGGCCAGCGATACCGCCTTCGTCGATTACGTGGCGCAGTCGCTGATCCCGAACCCGCAGCTCGGCGGCGCGGTCGACGCCGCCTCGATCAGCGATCTGCTGACCGAGCGGCGCCGAGGCTACGACATTGCGGCGGTACTTGATCCGCAGGGCAGGCTGATCGCCACCTCCGGCATCCTGCTGCGAGATCCGGTCGCGATCCTGCACGATCCGCTGGTGCTCAAGGCGATCCATTCGCAGACGCCGGTGCAGGGAACGTGGGTGGACCACGGCGAGCTGCTGTGGGTGGCGGTCAATCCGCTGTTGCGTGGCGGCGCGCTGCAGGGCGTGCTGCTGACGGCTACGCATGTGGACAGCGCTTTTGCGATCGCGGTGGGCCGGATCGCGCGCACGCCGGTGACCTTCGCGATCCAGCCATCGCCGGGTGCGTCGCCAGCGCCGGCTTCCAGTGGCGTGGACGACTGGGTGGCGCAGGCAATCGGCGCCCAGCTGCCGGCCGTGCTGGCGCCAGCCCCGGCGCATGCGTTGACGCTGGCCAGCGGGCTGCACCGCAGCGCGGCGTGGGTCACGCCGCTGGATACCCAGGGTGGGCGCGCAGCGCTGGTGGCGCTGGCGGCGAATCCCGCCGGCAGGAGCATCCCGGACGGGGCGCAGCCGCTGCTGCTGGGCGTGGCCACGTTCACCGGGCTGGGCCTGCTGGTCGTCCTGCTGCTGTGGCGGCGCACCTGGTTGCCGTTGCAGGAGATGCTGGAGCTGATCCGGCGCGCGGCGCAGACCGGCGATCAGCATCTCACGGCGCGGGTCAGCGGCAGTCCGATCGTCCGCGACCTGCGCGACAGCATCAACCCGCTGCTGCTGCGCCCGCTGTCGAAGCAGCAGCGGGAGAGCTGAGCAGACTGCCCGGCCGCGCATCGGCGCCAGGCGACGCGGCTATCACGCCGTGTCGCCTGCGTTCCCGGATAGCAGTCGTGCGGGATGGGTGTAGACGTTGTGGCTGCCCGGGCGCGCAAAGCCGACCAGGGTCATGCCGGCGCTGCGGGCCAGTTCGATCGCCAGCGCGGTCGGTGCGGAAATCGCGGCCAGCAGGGTGATGCCGGCGCTGGCCGCCTTGGTCACCATCTCGTAGCTGGCGCGGCTGGTGACCAGCGCGAAGCCGCTGGCCGGCGCGATGCCGGCGTGATGCAGGGCGCCGATCAGCTTGTCCAGCGCGTTGTGCCGACCGACGTCTTCGCGCACCAGCACGATGCGGCCGTCGGCATCCGCCCACGCTGCCGCATGCACTGCGCCAGTGGCCAGATTCATTGGTTGCTGCGGCTGCAGATCGGCCAGCGCGCGCTCCAGCACCTGATGCCGGAATCCGCCGCCGCCGTGCACTGCCGGCGGCTGGCGCACAGCGTTTTCCAGCTGGCGGGTGCCGCACAGACCGCAGCCGCTGCGTCCCGGCAGCAGGCGCTGGCCGTCCCGATCGAGGTGTGCGCCGTGTGCCTGCGCCGCCACCGTCATCGCCAGCTCGATCCCTTCCAGCCGCGGCTGGACGCGGATCGCCTGCAGCTGCGTCGCGTCGTCGATCAGCCCCTCGCTGAGCGAGAAGCCCAGCGCGAAATCCTCCAGGTCGTGCGGCGTAGCCATCATCACCGCGAACGAGCTGCCGTTGTAGAGCATCGCAACGGGCATCTCCTCGGCCACGCAGTCGTCGTGCGGCGTGGCCGCATCGCCGCGCCAGCGCTCGATGCGGCGCGTGACATGGCCGCGGCTGACGGTGGGCGGGGCAGGCAAGGGAGGCTGGCTCATCCATGCATCATAGCGAGCCCGCGCGGCGGCGGGCATCGGATGACCGCGTCCGGATGGACGATCGTCGCGGTTGTCAAAGCGCAGGCAGCGCTGCATGCTTTCCCGGTTGACGCCGTGCGCGTCGTGGCCGCACGGCGCAGGCTTTCATTTTCATGAGCGAGCTCATTCGACTTGCCGAAGCGACCGCGCTGATTCGCGGGCAGCTGCCTGCGCTGGGCGGCGAGAGCGTGCCGCTGCAGGCAGCCCTCGGCCGCCTGCTGGCCAACGATATCCGCAGTCCGATCGCGCTGCCCTCGTTCGACCACGCTGCGATGGACGGCTATGCGCTGCGTGCTGATCCGCAGCCGCTGCCCGCCGGCTCGGAACATCATGTGCGCGGCTCGCGCGCGGCCGGCGATGCCGTCACCGAGGCGGCGGGCGCAGGCGACGCCTGCGAGATCATGACCGGTGCGGCGCTGCCCGCCGGGCTCGACGCAGTGGTGGCGGTGGAACGCACGCAGCTGCTGCAGACGCACGCCGACGGCACGCCCGCGCGTATCCGGCTGCTGGACCCCCTGCGTGCTGGCGACAACGTGCGCCGCCTCGGCAGCGATGTTGCCGAAGCCGCGCCGGTGCTGGCCGCCGGCACGCGCATCGGGCCGGCCCAGCTGATGCTGCTGGCGGCGCTCGGCGTGGCGCAGGTACAGGTGGTGCGCCGCGCGCGGGTGGCGATCATCTGCACCGGCAAGGAGCTGCAGGCCGATCCCACGCAGCCGCTGGAAGCGGGGCGCATCCACAATTCCAACGGTCCCTACCTGGTGGCTGCGCTGACGGCCGCCGGTGCGCAGGTGCTGTCGTGCGACAGCGTGGACGACACCGTCACGACTTTCACAAGCGCCCTGCAACGCGCGCTCGACGCCGGTGCCGACCTGGTAGTGAGTACCGGCGCGGTGTCGA
>JAJZGE010000140.1 GCA_021798675.1 Pseudomonadota bacterium
TGCGGTGCGGCGACGCGATGGTAGGTCTCGATACGCCCGGCCGCCTCGTGGATGGCGGCCTTCAACGCCGGGTCGAGCGCTTTTTCGGCAATGACAAATTCGGCCTCGGTGACTTCAATCGCATCGAGCGCGCAGCGATCGTATGTCGCGCTCAGCTCACGCAGCGCCCGATCGCCGTGCGCACGCACCTGGGCAACGATCCGCGCCACGCCCTGCTGCAGTTCCAGCGCACGCGCCTGCGTCGGACGCGCCAGCGCATCGCGCCGGGCTGCTTCGTCGAGGGTGTTCCAGTCGAGACGCTTCATCGCTTCGATCCTTTCCGCATGGCCGCTCAGGCGAGCATTTTTTCCACCGGCAGCACGAACATCTCGCGCGCACCGGCCTTCTTGATCTCTTCCAGCTGGCGCCAGCTCACTTCGCCCGCACACAGTGCCTGCAGCATCAGCTGATCCGGCTGACCTGCCACCGGCAGCAGGGTGGGCTGCGGTCCGCCGGGCAAAAGCCGCGTCACCGCCTCGAGATTCTGGCGCGAGGTCTGCAGCAGCAGCAAACGCGATTCGCGCACCTGGATCACGCCGTCCAGCCGCTTCAGCAGCAGCTCGATCAGGTCGCCGCGCTCGTCGGCCGGCAGCGTCAGCGGACCAGCCAACACCGCCTCGCTCTCCAGCAGTACCACGGTTTCGCGCAGCTGGTTCGCCACCAGCGTGCCACCGCTCTGCACCAGGTCGCAGATCGCGTCGGCGGTGCCCAGCTTCGGCGCGATTTCCACCGAGCCGGCCAGCGTGACCACTGCCGCACCCACCGCCTGGGTGCGCAGCCACTCGCCGAGCAGGCCGGGATACGAGGTGGCGATGCGCAACCCGTCGAGCTGCTGCGGACGCTGATAGTCGAACTCCTGCGGCACGGCGATCGACAGCCGGCAGCGACCGAAACCAAGCGGCCGCCACTCGTGCAGAGGTGCGGCATCGCGGCCGGCGGTAAGCCGGAATTCGTCGAGCACGTTGCGTCCCACGATGCCGAGATCGCAGACGCCCTGCGCGATCAGGCCAGGGATGTCATCGTCGCGCACCAGCAGCAGGTCGACCGGCTCGCCCTCGCCGAAGCAGAACAGCTTGTCGCGGCTTTGCCGGAAACTCAGGCCGCAACGGTTCAGCAGTTCCAGCGCGGGCTCGGTCAGCCGGCCGGATTTCTGCATCGCGATGCGCAAACGGTCACGCTCTTTCATGCCAGGGCCTTTCGGGTTGCGGACGATTTGCGGCGCGCCGCGCGCGCGGCTGCCGCGAGGTAGCCGCCATTGCCCTGATTGAGACAGCGCGCCACGCGTCCGATGGTAGTGATGCTTACCGCAGTGCGCTCATGGATTTCGCGGTAGGCCAGGCCTTCCAGAAGATACGGCACCACCTGCCAGCGATCCACCAGCACCTCAAGCTCGGCCGGCGTGCACAGGTCGCCGAGGAAAGCGCCCATTTCCTCGACGCTCTTCATCGACAGCAGCGCCTGGTACAGGTTCAGCTCGGCCGACTCGGCGGGGGTTTCAGGATCAAGCCAGCGACGTTTCATGATGTATTAACGCATTAATACGATAAGACGATTGTATACGGCACGGACGGTGCTGGCAAACCGCGACCAGCCGGACGCGGGTAAGCATTCAGTCAGCGCCGGACGCACCCACGCGCTGCGCACGCTGCCGCCATAAACAAAAACCCCCGCCAGGGCGGGGGTCTTGTGCGTTCTCTGCCGTTGGCTCAGGCCGATTTCTTCTTCGGCGCGGCCTTCTTGGCGGCCACGGCGGCCGGCTTGGTCACGGTCGGCTTGGCGCCGGCTACCGCCGGAACAGCGGCGTGCGCACGGGTATTGCCGTAGCTGCCGCGGTAGGTCTTGCCGCGACGGGTCTTGCGATCGCCCTTACCCATGGGAACTCCTTGATTTTTTGAATGAATGGCCGGTGATCATAGCAGCGCGCAGGCAAAGCGCGATAGTCAGCCATGGCGTGCCAGCGCCATCATTCGAGCGAAGGAGCTGCGCCGGAATGCACGCCGTGTGCGCCCTGAACGTGAGAATGGGCTTGCGCATGGCCAAGACGGCGGTCGGTGCGCAGGTTGACGAAATGCGCCGACGCGACCAGCAGGCCGCCGCAGGTCACCAGCACGCTGTGCAGGATGATCGAATAGCCTTCGGCATAGGTCACCCCGAGCAGCAACAGGGCCAGTCCCGGAGCGGCCAGCATCAGCGGCAGCGGTCCCTGATGGCGGCGGTAGCCGCGGATCAGGGCAAACAGCGCCAACGCGCAGGCGAACAACACAAAGCCGCGCTCGAAACGATGGTCGGCGAGAAACTCCAGCCCGACGAACGGCAGCAACGCCAGCACGAACGGCAGCAGCGCGCAGTGAATGGCGCACAGGAACGACGCCGTGGCGCCGACGCGATCGGCTACCTGCCACCAACGGGTTTTGCTCGGCTGCTCGGAGTTCATGGGATCGACCAGACATCGCCAGAGATGGCGGTTTCAGCTGCTGGCGTGAATGTTACTTTATAACAAAGCAAATTGCCATGACCGGTCTCCCTCGCCTGCACTGACGGCGGCAGCTTGTTCAGTACGCGAGGTGGCGATGCGGGCGTACGCGAACCCGACGCGGGCGAACTCAGGCCTTGCGGCAGTGCTTGCAGGTGCCGTGCACTTCCAGCGTCTGCGCCTGCGGCCGGAAACCCAGCGCCCTGGCCTGCGCCTCGATCAGCTCGGCCACGCGTTCGTCGCAGACTTCCTGCGCGCTGGAGCAGCTATCGCAGATCAGAAACGGCACCTGGTGCGCCTGCGCCGGATGGTGGCAGGACACGAACGCATTGATCGATTCCAGCTTGTGGATGAAGCCGTGCTCGAGCAGAAAATCGAGCGCACGGTAGACCGTCGGCGGCGCCGCATTGCCGTGCTTCTCACGCAGCAGATCCAGCAGGTCGTAGGCCTTGACCGGCTTGCGCGCGGCCGCGACCAGCTCCAGCACCTCCTTGCGCAGCGGCGTCAGGCGCAGGCCGCGCTCGGCGCTGGCATGCTCCACCGCGCGCACGAAACCCCTCGCATCGTGATGATGCGGCGGATGCTTGTGCGGGCTGTCAGCGTCGTGGGTCAAGAAATTCACCTTGTGCTTGATGATGGTACGCCGCCGCAACCGCGTTAGGCGTCAGCGCGGCAGCGGTGGCGGCTGCGCGCGGGAAGGCGGGCGCGGTCGGGCCAGGATCACCAGCCAGCCGAACGGTCCCAGCGCGGCCGCCCAGATGATCCCGTCGCGCAGCCGGCCACGCCACCAGCCAAGCAGCGCGCCGACGGCGACAAACAGCAGGCTCCACCAGAACATGGCAGCCCACGGCAGCATATTCAACAGGTTGAAAAAGATGTGTCCGAACGCGCCCGGCGCGTCCAGGTCCACGCCGCGGGTGGCGCGGGCCAGCAGCTCATCCATGACGGCGCAGGCAGTGTGCGTGCGGCATGCGCATCGGCTAGGCGCGCGCCCGCACCAGCGCCGCCTCGATGCGCTTGAGCGCCTCGGCGCGGCCGGCCAGATAGATCGTCTGATCGATCGACGGCGACACCTGGGTGCCGGTCATCGCCACCCGCAGCGGCTGCGCGATCTTGCCCATGCCCAGTGTCAGCGTGGCGGCAAGCTGCTCGATCACCTGATGGATCGACTCCGGCAGCCAGGCGCAATCGGCCAGCAGCGGGCCGGCCGCCTGCAGCACCGCGATCGCACCGTCGTTGCGCAGATGTTTGGCCACGGCCTGTTCGTCCCACGCGGCGATCGGCGCATACCAGACGCGCGCTTTCTCGGCCATTTCGCGCAGCGTATGCACGCGATCGCGCAGCGCCACGATCACATCCGCCGGCGCCGGCCCGTTCGCGCTGTCGATCCCGGCGCGCGCCAGATGCCAGGCGAATTCCGCCGCCAGCGTCTGCGGATCGTCGGTTTTCAGGTAGTGCTGGTTGAGCCACGCCAGCTTTTCGATATCGAAACGCGAGGCCGCCTTGTTGACGTCGGCGATGTCGAACAGCGCAATCATCTGCTCGCGCGAGAAGATCTCCTGGTCGCCATGCGACCAGCCCAGCCGCACCAGATAGTTCAGCAGCGCGTGCGGCAGGAAGCCGTCGTTGCGGTAGTCCATCACGCTGACCGCGCTGGTGCGCTTGGAGAGTTTCTTGCCCTCCTTGTCGAGAATCATCGGCAGGTGCGCAAACTCCGGCACCTTGGCGCCCAGCGCGTGATAGATGTTGATCTGCCGCGGCGTGTTGTTGACATGGTCGTCGCCGCGGATCACCTCGGTGATGCCCATGTCGATGTCGTCGACCACCACCGCGAAGTTGTAAGTGGGCCAGCCGTCGGAGCGGAAGATCACCAGGTCGTCCAGCTCGGCGTTCGCCCACTCGACGCGACCTTTCACCTTGTCGTCGAACACCACCGAGCCTTCGGTGGGATTGCGGAAGCGGATTACCCGATTGGGATCCTCGCGGAAAGGCTCGTTGCGATCGCGGTAGTAGCCGTTGTAGCGCGGCTTGTCGCCCCTGGCCATGGCGGCCTCGCGCATCGCCTCGATCTCCTCCTTGCTCTCGTAGGCGTAGTAGGCCTTGCCCGCAGCCACCAACTCGTCGGCCACCTGCTTGTATCGTGGCAGGCGCTGGGTCTGGTAGAACGGACCCTCGTCGTGATTCAGGCCGAGCCATTGCATCGCATCGAGGATCGCCTGCACCGCCGCATCGGTGGAGCGCTCGCGGTCGGTATCCTCGATGCGCAGCACGAACTCGCCGCCGCGGCGACGCGACTCCAGCCAGCAGTACAGCGCGGTGCGGGCGCCGCCGATATGCAGGAAACCGGTGGGACTGGGGGCGAAGCGGGTACGAACGGTCATGGGGTTTTCGATGGACGCAAAGCGAAGTCATGGATTTTAGCCGAACTGGCCGGTCATGCCGGCGTCGATGCCGCCTGCTGACATGCAGCGTCTTGCTGGCATGCGCATGTGCGCGGCAAGTGATGGCCGACGATTCGCCCGGTTTCGACCGGCCCGGCCTGGGCTTTTCGCCCAGCGTGCTGGCGCCCGGCCAGCTGGCCTGGGAACAGGGCCTGCCGAGCTGGAGCCGCAGCACCGACGGCGGCATCCGCAGCGACCAATACACCGCCGACAGCTTGCTGCGGCTGGGCCTGGGCAAAAACCTCGAACTGCAGTTCGGCGGTTCTTTCTACAACCATCTGCAGCAGCAAGGTGATGGTCAGAGTTACAGCAGCCACGGCCGCGGCGACAGCAGTCTCGCACTGAAACTCGTGCTGCCCTCCTCCAGCGCCCAGTGGAACTGGGCCGTGCTTGGCGGCGTGGAGTTCGCCAACGGTGCGCGCGACTTCCGCAACATGCGCCGTCAATACAGCCTGGCGCTGGATGCGAACCAGCAGCTCGACGAGCGTCACGCACTGGGTTATTACGCGCAATGGCAGCGCATGGGCAGCCAGAACCGCTACCTCGTTGCCGCCAACTACAGCTATGCGCTGACGTCGTTGTTGAACGTCTACGGCGAAGCCGCCGTGCAGCATGATCCGGCCCTCGGCAATGGCAGCCTGGCCGGCATCGGTCTGGCCTGGCGGATCACTTCCCGGCTCCAGCTCGACGCCTGGTGTCGTCATCGGCTCGCCGGCCACGCCGACCCGTGGCAGGCCGGACTCGGCTTCGCCGTGGCCTTCGGGCGCTGACCGCACCACCCATCCGTCACCGCGACGTCATCCGATCGCCACGCCGACGCAACGCGGGCCGCGCAGGCTTGCACCAGGCCAGCACGGGTATCGTCATGCGCATCGGCATCGTCAGCGAAACCTACCCACCGGAAATCAACGGCGTGGCACTCACGGTGCACAGCCTCGCGGCGGGACTGGCCCAGCGCGGCCATCAGATCGATCTCATCCGCCCGCGCCAGCTGCAGCGGCGCGTGGATGAGC
>JAJZGE010000141.1 GCA_021798675.1 Pseudomonadota bacterium
AGCCGGCGCGCGGTGGCGATCGCCTGCAGCCCGGCCACGCCGGCACCGATCACCAGCACCTTGGCCGGACGCACCGTACCCGCGGCGGTGGTCAGCATGGGAAAGAATTTCGGCGCCGCCTCGGCGGCGATCAACATGGCGCGGTAGCCGGCCACTGCCGCCTGCGAACTCAGCACGTCCATCGCCTGTGCGCGGGTCGTGCGTGGCAGCAGCTCCAGCGCGAACGCGCTGAGCTTGCGCGCGGCCAGCGCTCCGATGCGCGACGCCGCGCCGTAGGGGCGCAGCTGGCCCACCACGATCGCGCCCTCGCGCAAGCCCGCGAAGGCCGCATCGTCCGGAGGCAGCACGCAGGCCAGCAGGTCGGCCTGCGCCAGCACACCTGCGGCGTCGGCGAAGTCCGCGTTCGCGTAGCTGCTGTCGGGGAATCCCGCCGCCGCTCCGGCGCCGGCCTCCAGCAACACGCGCAGGCCCTTGCCTTGGAGCTTCTTCGCCATCTCCGGCGTGATCGCCACGCGGCGTTCGCCGGCAGCGGTTTCGCGCAGGGCGGCTACGGTGATCGGCATGGCGCATTCCCCCGTGGAAGGTCGTGGCATCTTGCCATGACTGCGTGCGCTTGGACGCGCCGTCGCGACGCGTTAACCTGATCCACCGCCCGGGGGATACGGAGAGCACGATGCCCGTTCCCATCCCGCACGACGAGCTTCTGGCGCTGGCGCGCAGCGCGCGCGAACAAGCCTATGCCCCCTATTCGCGGTTCGCCGTGGGCGCCGCGCTGCTGGCGCATGACGGCCGCCGCTTTGCCGGCTGCAACGTCGAGAATGCCTCCTACGGCCTGTGCAACTGCGCCGAGCGCACCGCACTGTTTGCCGCCACTGCGGCCGGCTGCAGGCCCGGCGACTTCGCCGCCATCGCGGTGGTCGCCGACACCGACGCACCGGTCTCTCCCTGCGGTGCTTGCCGCCAGGTGCTGAGCGAACTGTGCGACCCCGACATGCCGGTGCTGCTTGCCAACCTCCGGGGCGACACCACACAGACCAGCGTGGCGGCCCTGCTGCCGAACTCCTTCCGGTTGCGCGACGGGTCGCGGTGATGCCGGCCCTGCGCGAAAGGGCGGCGCCGAGGGTGCCGCCCTTTCGCAGTCCTGCTTACTGGTACTTCGTGCCGTTCACCACCACGTAGCCGGCATACGGCCAGTAGCGGCTGGTGCCATGGTGCGTCCAGTCGATGCCCTGGCTGTCCATATTGTCGAAGTAATAGCGACCCTTGACGTAGGTGGTGTCGCCCACCGCCACCCATGGCCACCTCGGCGCGCTCATCCGGTCGAGATCCGAGACGATCTCGATCACCACGCCTGACGCGACCTGCACGTAGAAGTAGCCGTGGTGGCCGCTGCGCGTCCTCTTCTCCGGCAACACCGCGGTGACGATGCCGCAGATGTCCTCGGGTTGATCCGCCGTGATCAGGCCGCCCTCGAATGCCTGCTGATCCTGCAGGAACTGGGAGTCGTCGCACGGATAGCTGGCCGTTTTCGCCGGGGCGAAGATCCCGCTGCGGTAGCTGTCCTGCGCATGGGCCGCCGTACCGAGCATCACCGACAGGCCGAGCAACGCGGCCGACATGTAACGTGACTTCATGATGACCTTCCTTTGTATGAGTCGCCCCCCTGCGCCGTCCATCCTGGAGCCCGAACATGATGGTTTTTTGAATGCCGGAAGCCGGCTTCCGCGGAACCTGCCGTTTGTGTGAACCGGTCGACACTGCCGTCGTTCGCGCCGGGCCGGCCCGCCCTGACCCGACCGCGGATTCGCGCGAAACCGACCGGATCGCTAGCATGGCAAGCCTTTGCACCGCGGCCGATGCCATGTCCGAAGCCCTGTCCCTGCTACAGCACCGCCATTCCGTGCCCTCGCGCCAACTCGGTGCACCCGCCCCTGACGACGCGACGCTGCGCGAACTGCTCGCCGCCGCGATCCGCGTGCCCGACCACGGCAAGCTAGTGCCGTTCCGGCTGATCCGCCTCGACGGCGAGGCCAAGCTGCTGTTCGGCGAACGGCTGGCGGCACTGGCGGTTCGCAAGCAGCCGGAACTCTCCGACGCCAAGCGCGAGAAGGAGCAACTGCGCTACACCTTCGCGCCACTGGTGATCGCCGTGGTTGCACGCATCGACGCCGGCAGCAGCGTGCCCGAGATCGAACAGCGCCTGTGCGCCGGCACCGTGGCCTACAACATCCTGCTCGGTGCACACGCACTGGGCTTCGGCGCGCAATGGCTCACCGGCTGGGCGGCCTACGACCCCGACGTGGCCGCCCTGCTGCAACTGGCCGCGAACGAGCACGTGGTCGCCTTCGTGCATATCGGCACGCCGCAGCTCGACGTGCCCGACCGCGAGCGCCCTGTACTGGACGACCTGCTGACGACGTGGGCGCCGTGAACGCCGTTCGTCGCGAAGCCGCCCATCTGGTCGACGGCAGCCTCTACGTATTCCGTGCCTGGCACTCGATGCCGGACGAATTCCACGACGCCGAGGGCCACCCCGCCAACGCGGTGCATGGCTACACCCGCTTCCTGTGCGAGCTGCTGGAAAAGGTGCAGCCGGGGCGGCTGGCGGTGGCCTTCGACGCCTCGCTCACCAGCTCGTTCCGGAACGCCATCTATCCGCCCTACAAGGCCAACCGCGAGCTGCCGCCGCCCGACCTCGAACGCCAGTTCGTGTTGTGCCGCGAAGTCACCGCCGCACTCGGCGTGGCGGTGCTGATCGACCACAGCTACGAGGCCGACGACCTGATCGGTAGCGCGCTGTGGAACCTGCGGGCGCACGGCGTGCCCGGCGTGATCGTCTCCGCCGACAAGGATTTCGGCCAGTTGCTCGGCGAGCACGACGAGCAATGGGACTACGCGAAGAACCTGCGCTGGGGCCCCGCCGGGGTGCACGAGAAACTCGGCGTGCACCCGCACCAGGTGGCCGACTACCTCGCGCTGTGCGGCGACGCCGTGGACAACATCCCCGGCGTGCCCGGCATCGGCGCCAAGACGGCCGCCGCGCTGCTCAGCCACTTCGGCAGCCTCGAGGCCCTGCTCGGTCGCGTGGACGAAATCCCGTTCCTGCGCATCCGCGGCGCCGCCAGCTGCGCCGCGAAACTGCGCGAGCACGGCGAGCAGGCCTTGCTGTACCGCCGCCTCACCCGCATCGCACTCGACGCTCCGGTGCCCGAAGGCACCGATGCCCTGCGCCGCTCGGGCGGGGACGCGGCGACACTCGAAGCGTTGTGCGAGCGCCTGCGGTTCGGACCATTGACGCGCGCCAGACTGAAGGCTCTGCTGGCTTGAACCAGTTGCCCTTGCGGCCGGGAGCTACCCGTCGGCCATACGCCGCCGTTCTCCCGTTTTCCGCGCGCCCGCTATACTGCCGCGCTTCCTTGCCATGAACCTCGGCGAATGAATCCCAACTTCCTCGAATTCGAACAACCCATCGCCGAGCTCGAAGCGAAGATCGAGGAGCTGCGCCACACCAGCCATGGCCAGGCGATGGACATCGACGAGGAAGTCGGCCGGCTGCGCGAGAAGCTCAAGCTCAAGACCAACGACATCTTCAAGAACCTGAGCCCCTGGCAGGTCGCGCAGATGTCGCGCCATCCGGCGCGGCCGTACACGCTGGATTACATCGGCGTGATGTGCGAGGAGTTCCACGAGCTGGCCGGCGACCGCATGTACGCCGACGACGGCGCCATCGTGGGCGGCCTGGGCCGCATCAACGGCCGCGCGGTGATGATCGTGGGCCACCAGAAGGCGCGCGACACCAAGGGCAAGCTCCGGCGCAACTTCGGCATGCCGCGCCCCGAGGGCTACCGCAAGGCGCTGCGCCTGATGAAGATGGCCGAGCGTTTCGGCCTGCCCGTGCTCACCCTGATCGACACCATGGGCGCCTACCCCGGCATCGGCGCCGAGGAACGCGGCCAGAGCGAGGCGATCGCGCGCAACCTGCTGGAAATGGCCGACCTCAAGACGCCCATCGTCTGCACCGTGATCGGCGAGGGCGGCTCCGGCGGCGCGCTGGCGATCGGCGTGGGCGACCGCATCAACATGCTGCAGTACTCCACCTACTCCGTGATCACCCCGGAAGGCTGCGCCACCATCCTCTGGCGCAGCGCCGAGCGCGCCAGGGACGCCGCCGACGCGCTGGGCCTCACCGCGCCGCGCCTGCTGGAGCTGGGCCTGATCGACAAGGTGATCCGCGAGCCGCTGGGCGGCGCCCACCGCAATCCGCGCTCGATGGCGATCCGCCTCAAGGCGGTGCTGATCAACCAGCTCGACGAACTGCAGGCGATGCCCACGGCGGACCTGCTGGAGCAGCGCTACCGCCGTCTGCGCGGCCACGGCGCGTTCCAGGAATAACCACCGGCAGACATCCCGGGCGCTACCATCGGCTGCACCACCCAGCTGCCGGAAAACGCCATGGCGCACGACAAACTCGCTGTCCTGATCGACGCCGACAACGCCCGCCCGGCGATCGTCGAGGGCCTGCTCGCCGAGATCGCCAAGTACGGCACCGCGCACGTCAAGCGCATCTACGGCGACTGGACCAAGCCCGACCTCAACAGCTGGAAGGAAGCACTGCTGCGCCATTCGATCCAGCCGATCCAGCAGTTCCGCTACACGGTGGGCAAGAACGCCACCGATTCGGCGATGATCATCGACGCGATGGACCTGCTCTACGGCGGGCGCTTCGACGGCTTCTGCATCGTCTCCAGCGACAGCGACTTCACCCGGCTCGCCTCGCGCATCCGCGAATCGGGCCTCACCGTGTACGGCTTCGGCGAGCAGAAGACCCCCGAACCGTTCCGCACCGCCTGCGACAAGTTCATCTACACCGAAGTGCTGGTCCGGGCCGAGGCGGGCGAGGCGGAGGCGGCACCCAAGCCGCGCTCCGCCAAGGAACTGCGCGGCGATTCGCGGCTGATGAACCTGCTGCGCGGCGCCATCGAGGCGGCCTCCGACGAATCCGGCTGGGCCGGCCTCGGCCCGGTCGGCAGCATCCTCAACAAGCAGTCGCCTGATTTCGATTCGCGCAACTACGGCTACGCCAAGCTCAGCGGGCTGATCAAGGGCATCGGCCTGTTCGAGACCGAGGAACGGCACATCGGCAACGGCAAGCACATCTACGTGCGGCCCAAAAGCGGCAACAAGTGAAGCCATCGCTGTCCAGCCACCTCGACGACGCGCTGGCCGGCATGCCCGGAGCCGGGCTCTGCGTGGCCTACAGCGGCGGACCGGATTCCACCGCGCTGCTGCACGCGCTGGCGCAACTTCCCGCCGCGCGGGCACGTGGCCTGCGTGCGTTGCACGTCGACCATGGGCTGCATGCCGACAGCACCGCATGGGCCGAACGCTGCCGGCGCTTTTGTGCCGGCCTCGGCCTGGACTGCGACATGGTGCGCGTGACGGTCGAAACGCATCGCGGCGAAGGCATGGAGGCCGCTGCGCGCCATGCACGCTATGCCGCCTTCGCGGCGCAACTCCGCACCGGCGAGATCCTGCTGCTGGCCCATCACCGCGACGACCAGGCCGAAACCGTGCTTTTGAAGCTGCTGCGCGGCGCCGGCCCCGAAGGGCTGGGCGGCATGCGCGAGCGTCGCCCGCTGGGACGCGGCGAACTGTGGCGCCCGCTGCTGCACGACATCGCGCGCGCGCAACTGCGCGATTACGTCGCCGCGCACGCCCTGCCCTGCGTCGATGACCCGTCGAACGCCGACACCCGGCTGGCGCGCAACCATCTGCGCCACGAAATCCTGCCACGCATCGCCACGCACTGGCCGCAGGCGACGGATTCGATCCTGCACAGCGCCGCGCTCAGCCAGGCCGCCGCCGATGCGCTGCGCACGCAG
>JAJZGE010000142.1 GCA_021798675.1 Pseudomonadota bacterium
TTTTGGGCCGTGGCCATCTGGCCTCTGCTGATACTCGGACTGGCCCTGCTCGCGGCGGCACTGCCGCGCATTTCGCCGAAACGCTTCGAAATGGAATCCTTTGCGGGCATCTACAACGCGCTGATGCTGGTGATCCAGGGCGTGCTGCTGCTGCTTGGCGTCGCGGCCATGCTGGCCGGTGCCGGGCATACCGTGCCCATGGCGACCGTCGCGCCGCTGGCGGTCGGCGTGCTGCTGATGGTGCTGGGCAACTACATGGGCAAGCTGCGCCGGAATTTCTTCATGGGCATCCGCACGCCGTGGACGTTGGCCAGCGAAGCGACATGGGAGAGGACGCATCGGCTGGCCGGGTGGACGTACGTGCTGGCTGGCCTGGCGATGGTCGTTCTTGCGCTGGCCGGTGCGATGTCGGGGTGGACGCTGGCGGCGGTGGTGATTGTGCTGCTGGTCCCGCACGTGTGTTCGTACTTCATCTATCGGCGCCTCGAAGGGCGCCACTCAACGGAAGGAGATGTGTGATGAACGTGTTTTCGTCGTTGCCGGTTGCTCTGGCCGTCGCCATGCTACCCGCGTCGGCTGTTCATGCCGCCGATGCGCCCTCGCCAGCTTGCCTGGCCCATGCTGGCGCTTCTCTGGACGCCCTCACGCATGGTGACTACGTCGACGCACGCAAGGATTTCAGCGCCGCGATCGCCGGCAAGCTGGATGCCGCCAGGCTTGGACAAGTCTGGGAGCAGTTGCAGGGCATGCGGGGCGCCTATCGGTCGCACGGCGCGCTGCAGCGGAAGGTCTTCGCCGACCGGCCCGTCGTGGCCACCACGGTGGACTTCGCCAGTGGGCAGCTTGGCTTCGTGGCGGCCTGCGATGCGCAGGACAGGATTGCCACTTACGAGTTCGTGCCTGCCCATCTGCTTGCTTCCGCGGTAGTGCGGGCGCATGTCGATGCCGATGGCGTGCGTGTGTCGCCGCTGGACGTACCAACCCCGGTTGGCCCGCTGCGCGGGGCGCTGACTCTTCCGGCGGGGAGCGGGCCTTTCCCTGCGGTGGTGCTCGTGGCCGGATCCGGTCCCCAGGACATGGACGAGACGATTGGCCCGAACAAGCCGTTCCGCGATATCGCCGAGGGGTTGGCGCGTGCCGGTATCGCCACCTTGCGTTACGACAAGCGCACCTTCGACCACCCTGGGAGCTCGGGCGGCATAGTGATCGATACGGAGGTGACGGACGATGCTGTGGCCGCAGCCCATCTGCTGGCGCTGCAGAAAGCGATCGATCCGAAGCGCGTGTTCGTGCTTGGCCACAGTCTGGGTGCGATGATGGCGCCGCGCATCGGGCGACGCGATCCGCAACTGGCCGGGCTGGTGCTGATGGCGGCGCCGGCGCGGAACATCTTCGAAGTGCTGGAGCAGCAGGTGCGCGAACAGATGGCCAGGAAGGGGGCTTCTTCCACGGCTATTGCGCGGGCAGAGCAGGCCTACGCGAAGGAGCGGCAGTCGCTGGCCCTCGTCGGAGCCGGAAAGCCGATGCCGGGGGGCGATTTTGTTGGTGCACCGCAGGGTTACTGGCTGAGCTGGTCGCGGGTCGATGCGGTGGCCGATGCGAAAGCGATAACCCTGCCCATGCTGATTCTGCAGGGTGCTGGCGATTTCCAGGTATCACCCACACTGGATTTCGCGCGCTGGCAGCGGGAGCTGGCTGGCCGCCCGCATACGGCGTTCCACCTCTATCCCGGCCTGAGCCACCTGTTCATGCCCGCGGGCAAGACGGGGACGGTGGCCGACTACAAGGCGCCGGAACACGTGGATGCGCAGGTGGTCGCCGACATCGCGGCCTGGGTGAAGGCGCAACCGGCGCGCTGAGCGGCCTCGGTTATAATCATCCGTTCGCTCATACCGATGCCGCGCCCATGTTCGAATCGCTCAGCCAACGCCTCTCCGCCACCGTCAACCGCCTGCGTGGCCGCGGCCGGCTGACCGAGGAAAACATCCGAGAAGCCTTGCGCGAGGTGCGCATTGCGCTGCTGGAGGCCGACGTGGCGCTGCCGGTGGTGCAGGCACTGATCCAGCGCGTGAAGGTTCGCGCGGTGGGGCAGGACGTGATGAAGAGCCTCACGCCCGGCCAGGCGCTGGTGAAGGTGGTCAGCGACGAGCTGACTGCGGTCATGGGTACGGCCAACAGCGAACTGAACCTCGCTGTCACGCCGCCGGCGGTGGTGTTGATGGCCGGCCTGCAGGGCGCGGGCAAGACCACCACGGTGGCCAAGCTGGCGCGCCTGCTGACCGAGCGCAAGAAGAAAAAGGTGATGGTGGTGAGCTGCGACGTCTACCGTCCGGCCGCCATTGAGCAGTTGCGCACGCTGGCCGAGCAGGTGGGCGTGAAGTTCTTCCCGTCCGAAGCGGGGCAGGACCCGGTCGATATCGCCAAGGCGGCGATCAGCGCCGCACGCAAGGAGGTGGTCGACGTGCTGCTGGTCGACACCGCCGGCCGCCTGCACGTGGACGAGGCCATGATGGCTGAGATCAAGGCGCTGCACGCCGCGATCACCCCGGTCGAGACCCTGTTCGTGGTCGATTCGATGACCGGCCAGGATGCCGCCACCACCGCCAAGGCCTTTGCCGACGCGCTGCCGCTCACCGGCGTGGTGCTGACCAAGACCGATGGCGACGCCCGGGGTGGCGCGGCGCTGTCGGTGCGTTACATCACCGGTCGGCCGATCAAGTTCCTCGGTGCCGGCGAGAAGACCGACGCGCTGGAGCCGTTCCACCCGGATCGCCTGGCGCAGCGCATCCTCGGCATGGGCGACGTGCTGTCGCTGGTCGAGGAAGTCGAGCGCAAGGTCGACCAGGAAAAGGCGCAGAAGCTGGCCCAGAAGGTGATGAAGGGCAAGCGCTTCGACCTCGAGGACATGCGCGACCAGTTGGAGCAGATGAACAACATGGGCGGGTTGGCCGGGCTGATGGACAAGCTGCCTGGCGTTTCCGGCCTGCCGGACAGCGTGAAATCCAAGGTCAACGACGGCGAGATCAAGCGCATGGTGGCGATCATCGGCTCGATGACGCCGAAGGAACGCCGCCACCCCGATCTGCTCAACGGCTCCCGTCGCGCCCGCGTGGCGAGGGGCTCGGGCACCCAGCCGGCCGACGTCAATCGCCTGCTCAAGCAGTACATGCAGATGGAGAAGATGATGTCCAAGCTCTCCCGCGGTGGCGGCAAGGGGCTTTTGCGCCAGATGAGCGGCGCGCTGAAGGGTATGGGCGGGATGGGCGGCATGGGCGGACTCCCGCCGCCGCGCTGATGGGACGAAGCACGCCGGCCAAGGATGGCCCGCTCATCACCCATCGCGTAGCGAAGGATGATGGAGCCTGGGCCGGCTAGCCGGCCCAGGCGAGTCTGGAAAGGGCAGGATGTCCTTTCTGGGCATCAGGCAAGGCGTTGGCTTTCTGGCTGGTTGGCCGCCGCCGGCACGCCGCGAGCTGCGTAACCTCTTCCTTTTTCAATCACATCCCCCTAAAATGCCGCGTTTACCGCGCACGACTTCGTGCGTGCGGCCGGCGATTCCGGCATCTCTGGAGCTTTCATCATGGTCAAGATTCGTCTTTCGCGCGGTGGCGCCAAGGGCCGTCCGTTCTACCACGTCGTGGTCACCGATCAGCGCAACAAGCGCGACGGCCGCAACATCGAGAGCGTGGGTTTCTACAACCCGGTCGCCTCGGGTAAGGACAAGCGCCTCGAGCTGAACGTCGCCCGCGTGCAGGAGTGGGTGGGCAAGGGTGCGCAGATGAGCGACAAGGTCGCCGCACTCGTCAAGGAAGCTGGCAAGCAGCAGGCGGCCTGAGCGTGACGGCAGCCGGCCGGCGCGTCCTGGTCGGACGCATCGTCGGGCTGTATGGCGTGCAGGGCTGGGTCAAGATTGAATCCTGGACCGAGCCGCGCACGAAGATCTTCGACTACCACCCCTGGCAGCTTTCAGCGGCGCCGGGTGCGGTCACGGAGATCGCGGGAGCGAAAGGGCGCCCGCAGGGCAAGGGCCTGGTGGCCTGTTTGCCCGGCGTGGACGACCGCGAAAAGGCAGCCGCTCTCGTCGGCAGCGACATCCACGTCGCCCGCGAGCAGCTGCCGCCTCCCGGCAAGGACGAGTATTACTGGGTCGACCTCGAAGGCCTCGAGGTCGTCACCACCGAAGGCGCGGCGCTCGGGCGGATCAGCCACCTGTTCGCCACCGGCGCCAACGACGTGGTGGTGGTGCGGGACGGCGAGCGCGAGCGGCTGATCCCCTTCGTCCAGGGCAGTTACGTGCGTTCGGTGGACTTGTCCGGCGGGCGCATGGTGGTGGACTGGGATCCCGAATTCTGAAAGCTGGAGTTTGAGGTCCATGCGCATCGACGTCGTCACGCTGTTTCCCGACTTCATGCGCCAGTGCGCTGCCGTCGGTGTGGTGGGGCGCGCGCAGCAGCGCGAGCTGTTGCAGGTGGAAACCTGGAACCCGCGCGACTACGCCACTGACAACTACCGTACCGTGGATGGCCGCACCTGCGGCGGCGGCCCCGGCATGGTGATGCTGATCGAGCCCTTGCGGGCGGCCCTCAAGGCCATGCGCGAGGCGGCGCCGGAACCGGTGCATGTGATTTACCTCAGTCCGCAGGGATCGCGGCTGACGCAGGGCAGGGTGGAGGCGCTGGCCAAGATGCCGCGCATCGCTCTGCTCTGCGGGCGTTACGAGGGTGTGGATGAGCGCCTGCTGGCGCACGAGGTCGACGAGGAGCTTTCCATCGGCGACTATGTGCTGTCCGGCGGCGAGCTGGGTGCCGCCGTGGTGATCGATGCGGTGGGCAGGTTGCAGGACGGTGCGTTGAACGACGCGCAGTCCGCCGAGCAGGATTCGTTCTCGAACGGTCTGCTGGACTGCCCGCATTATGCGAAGCCGGTGCGTGACGCCTACGGCGAGGTGCCGGCGGTGTTGCTTTCCGGCGACCACGCGGCGATCCGCCGCTGGCGCCTGAAGCAGTCGCTGGGCCGGACTTGGCTCAGGCGCCCGGAGCTGTTGGCGCGACGCGCGTTGGATGCGGAATCCCGCGCGTTGCTGGAAGAATTCCGTCGTGAGTATTTCGCGGCGGGTGAACAATAAACATGCGGTCACGGACAGCCGCTGCTAGAAACCCCGCGGTCAGGGATGCCCGCAAACCACTGAGGTCGCCATGAACAAGATCATCCAGCAGTTCGAAGCCGAGCAGATCACCCGCCAATTGCCGGAGTTCGGCGCCGGCGACACGGTGGTGGTCAACGTCAAGGTGAAGGAAGGCAATCGCGAGCGCGTGCAGGCTTTCGAGGGCATCGTCATCGCCAAGCGCAACCGCGGCCTGCATTCGGCCTTCACCGTGCGCAAGATTTCCCACGGTACCGGCGTGGAGCGCGTGTTCCAGGCGCACAGCCCGACCATCGAGTCGCTGGAAGTGAAGCGCAAGGGCAAGGTGCGCGGCGCCAAGCTGTACTACCTGCGCAACCTGGAAGGCAAGGCTGCCCGCATCAAGGAAGACGTCGCCGCCGCCGCCGCGATCAAGGCCGCCAACAAGGCTGCTGCCGCCAGCGCCAAGTAAGCAGCGGGACGCCTGCCTCAAGGCAGGGCGAACGCAAGAAAGGCCGCGGAGCGATCCGCGGCTTTTTCGTGCCGGGCGTTCCTGCGGGCGCCCCTCGTTGCCTGATTGAAGCGGGCGGTCCGGGAGGGGTCGCCAAGGCTGTTGCGTGCAGTCAATCCAGACGCTGCGGCACTTGCAGGAAGTTGCCCTGCACGAAGTCCACGCCGGCGGAGAACAGCAGCGAGGTGCTGGTAGCGTCTTCGACCCATTCGGCGATGGTCAGCTTCTTCAGTTCGC
>JAJZGE010000143.1 GCA_021798675.1 Pseudomonadota bacterium
GTCTTCCGTTGACATGACTATATATCATCCGGTGATAACTTCTATGATAACTTCCGTGCATCAGGGCGCTGGACCCCAGCTTGCGCTGGGGTGACGACTCGGAGGTTCGCGGCGCCTTGTCCGACGGCTTCACACCATCGGCAACTTCAACCCCATCTCCCCCGCACACTCCACCGCCTCCTCATACCCCGCATCCGCATGCCTCATCACGCCGGTGCCCGGATCATTCCACAGCACCCGCGCAATGCGCTTGTCCGCCTCGGCCGTGCCGTCGCACACGATCACCACGCCGGAGTGCTGGCTGTAGCCCATCCCCACCCCGCCGCCGTGATGCAGCGATACCCACGTCGCGCCACCGGCCACGTTCAACATCGCGTTGAGCAGCGGCCAGTCGGACACGGCGTCGCTGCCGTCCTTCATCGCTTCGGTCTCGCGGTTCGGTGACGCCACCGAGCCGGAATCCAGATGATCGCGCCCGATCACCACCGGCGCCTTCAGCTCGCCGTTGCGCACCATTTCGTTGAACGCCAGCCCCAGCTTGTCGCGCAAGCCCAGCCCGACCCAGCAGATGCGCGCGGGCAGGCCCTGGAAGCTGATGCGCTCCTTCGCCATGTCGAGCCAGCGGTGCAGGTGGGCGTCGTCGGGGATGAGTTCCTTGACCTTGGCGTCGGTCTTGTAGATGTCTTCCGGGTCGCCGGACAGCGCGACCCAGCGGAACGGGCCGATGCCGCGGCAGAACAGCGGGCGCACGTAGGCGGGCACGAAGCCGGGGAACGCGAACGCGCTTTCGCAGCCGACGTCCTGCGCCATCTGACGGATGTTGTTGCCGTAGTCGAAGGTGGGGATGCCCTGCGCGTGGAAGGCGAGCATGGCCTCGACGTGGATGCGCATGGAGTGCTTGGCGGCGTCGCGGGTGCCTTCGGGATCGCGCTGGCGGCGCTCGAACCACTGCTCCAGCGTCCAGCCCTGCGGCAGGTAGCCGTTGACCGGGTCGTGCGCGCTGGTCTGGTCAGTGACGGCATCGGGGCGCACACCGCGCCTGACCAGTTCAGGCAGCACGTCGGCCGCATTACCAAGCAGCGCGATGGATTTGGCCTCGCCCGCCTTGGTGTACCTCTCGATGCGCGCCAGCGCGTCGTCGAGGTCGCCGGCCTGCTCGTCGACGTAGCGGGTTTTCAGGCGCATGTCGATGCGGCTCTGCTGGCATTCGATGTTGAGACTGCACGCGCCGGCCAGCGACGCGGCCAGCGGCTGCGCGCCGCCCATGCCGCCGAGGCCGGCGGTGAGTATCCAGCGGCCCTTGAGCGAACCGCCGTAGTGCTGGCGACCCATCTCGACGAAGGTTTCGTAGGTGCCCTGCACGATGCCCTGCGAGCCGATGTAGATCCAGCTGCCGGCGGTCATCTGGCCGTACATCATCAGGCCCTTTTTATCGAGCTCGTTGAAGTGCTCCCAGGTGGCCCACGCCGGCACCAGGTTGGAGTTGGCGATCAGCACGCGCGGCGCGTCCTTGTGCGTGCGGAACACGCCGACCGGCTTGCCGGACTGCACCAGCAGGGTCTCGTCGTCCTCCAGCGTGCGCAGCGATTTCAGGATCGCGTCAAAGCACTCCCAGTTGCGCGCCGCCCGCCCGATGCCGCCGTACACCACCAGCTCGGCCGGGTTCTCCGCCACCTCCGGATCGAGGTTGTTCTGCAGCATGCGGAACGGCGCCTCGCTGAGCCAGCTCCTGCAGGAGATTTCGGTGCCGCGCGGCGCGCGGATCACGCGGGTGGTGTCGATGCGGGTGGGGGCGGTCATGGGCGAATCCTGTCGATACGGCAAGGCATGAGGCCCGATTATGCGGCGCAGGATGGCGCAACCGCCACGGCGCCGTGCCAGGCGACATGCCCGCTTGCAGTCGCCGCCGCCGGCCGCCGCGCCTCCCCGCTGGCCATTTGACCGCCGCCGGGCGAAGGCAGAGACTGCCGGTGGGGAATCCCGGGATGCCGATGGCACATCACCACGGGGAGTCCACCATGCGTACAAGAATCCTGATGAACCAATGCATCCTTGTCACCGCCGTGCTCGCAGTCGCGGGCGCAGTGCAGGCGGCAGGCAAGAAGGCGCCGACTGACGCGCAATTGATCCAGAGTGCCATGCGTGCCGCACCGGCACACGTCGCCAGGGCCGCGACGATCGTGGCGATGGAAGCGGACGGAAACATGCGCACGCTGCGCAAGGGCACGAACCAGTTCACGTGCATGCCGGACAACCCGACGACGCCGGGCCCGGATCCCATGTGCATGGACAGCAACGCGATGGCCTGGGCGCAGGCGTGGATGACGCACAAGACGCCGCCGCCGGGCAAACTCGGCCTGATGTACATGCTGGAAGGCGGCACCGATGCGAGCAACACTGACCCGTACGCGACCAAGCCGCAAGCCGGCAACCACTGGATCAAGACCGGGCCGCACCTGATGATCGTGGGCGCGGATCAGGCGTTCTACGATGCCTACCCGAAGAGCGCGGACCCGGATACGTCCGCGCCGTACGTGATGTGGGCCGGGACGCCCTACGAGCACCTGATGGCACCGATCCGCTGACCGGCGCTGCCTGAGTGTGCGCATCCATGGCGCTGGACCGGCTGGCGCGACGTGCGCCAGCCGGTCTTCTGGCTCACTGGCGCAGCCGCAGGACACGGCGTCCGTGGCGCGACATCGATGTCCGGAAACGGCGAGTCGGCGATGCTCGCCAGTGCTAGCCTGCGCGCATGTCCGCACCCCACAGCCCTGCCCTGCCCGCACAGCACATCTGCGAACAGGCGCGACTGAGCCGCGATGCGCGCTTCGACGGGCTGTTTTTCACGGCGGTCGGCAGCACACGCATTTACTGCCGGCCGGTGTGCCCGGCACCGACGCCGAAACCGGCGAACGTGCGCTATTACGCGAGCGCCGCCGCCGCTGAGGCAGCCGGATTCCGGCCGTGCCTGCGCTGCCGGCCGGAGCTGGCGCCCGGCCACGCGCTGTGGCAACGCGGCGAGCATGCCGTGGCGCGCGCGCTGAAGCTGATCGACGCAGGTCTGCTGGCCGAACATCCACTGGAAGAACTCGCCGCTCGGGTCGGCGTCAGTCCGCGGCAATTGCGACGACTGTTCGTGGAACACGTGGGCGCACCGCCGATCCGCGTGCACACGACGAACCGCCTGCTGTTTGCGAAACAACTGCTGACCGAGACGGCGCTGCCGGTGACCGAGGTGGCGCTGGCCGCAGGATTTGGCAGCCTGCGCCGCTTCAACGCCGCCTTCGCGCAGGCCAACCGGATGCCGCCGCGCGAGCTGCGCCGGCAGCCGCGTACCGCCCCAGGTAACGCGCTGACGCTGCGGCTCGGCTATCGGCCACCGTACGATTTCGAGGCCCTGCTGGCGTTTCTGCGGACGCGCGCGCTACCCGGCGTGGAACGGGTGGACGAACACCATTACGCGCGCGTGTTCGGCCCTGCCGACGCGGCAGGCTGGCTGCGCCTGAGCGCATGGCCCGACGGCGAGCACGCGCTGCAGCTGGAACTGCACTGTCCGCAGCCGACGCAGCTGCAGCCGCTGGTGGCACGGCTGCGACGGATGTTCGACCTGGATGCGGATCCGCGCGCGATCGCCGCCACGCTGGGTGCCAGCAGCGTGCTGAAGCCGCTGCTGCGCCAGCGGCCCGGCCTGCGCCTGCCTGGCGGCTGGGACGGTTTCGAGATCGCGGTGCGCGCCGTGCTCGGCCAGCAGGTCAGCGTGGCCGCCGCGCGCACACTGGCCACACGCATCGTGCAGCGCTGGGGTGAACCGCTGGGCGCACCCGCGCTGGCGGGGCTGGAGCGGCTGTTCCCCACGCCCGCACAGCTGGCCGATGCCGACCTGCGCGAGATCGGCGTGACCACCGCACGCGCGGCCAGCATCCGCGGCATCGCCCGGGCGCTGCTGGACGGCCAGATCGATTTTCGCGCGGAGCAGACGATGGCCGAGTTCGTGGCGCGCTGGATCGCCCTGCCCGGCATCGGCGACTGGACCGCGCAGTACATCGCGATGCGTGCCCTGAGCCATCCCGATGCCTTCCCCGCCGCGGACCTGATCCTGCGTCGCGCGGCGACCGGCGACGGCCCCGAACTGAGCACGAAGGCGCTCACCGCGCTGGCCGAAGCCTGGCGCCCGTGGCGCGCCTACGCGGTGATGCACCTGTGGCGCAGCAGCAGCGACCGCGCCGCCAAACCCCCGGTGTAGGAGCACACCCTGGGCGCGATACCTTTTTTGTGGGAGCGACCTCAGTCTCGATGCTTTTGCCTTGATGCAGCAGCCGGGCTAACCGCCGCTGCGCGCGGGTACCGGAAAGGGTTGCGGAATCACCCGCGGCAGCGCGGCGGCATTCTGTGCGCGCTGCAGCAGATCCTGCTGGCGCGCGCGCGCCTGGTTCTGCCGCGCCTGATCGGCCTGCCTGGCCTGCTGCACGGCCTGCGGATTGCCGGCAAACGGACGCTGCGCGGTGCTCGACACGTCCTGCTGCAACTGCTGCTGCAGCTGGCTCTGCCGCAGCTGGTTGTTCAGCTGTTGCTGCTGCACGGTCTGCTGGAACTGCTGGGCCGGTGACGACGACGGCTGCAGGATCACCACCGGCGCCGGCGGCGGCGTTTGCCATGCGGCGGCAAGCCCGATCGGGGCCAGGGTCAGCATCCCCTCCAGCAGGACGTGGCGGAGGGCGACGGACGTGCGGCGAGATGAAATGGTCATGACAACACGCGATCATGCGGGGATTACTGGATCGTACGAGCCCAACCATGAAAATCCTGTTTCGCCTGCTGCTCGGTTCCCTGCTGGCGCTGGGCGCCGGCTGCGCCACCCGGCCCACGGCCACCGCCACCCGCACCGCCGGCACGCATGCGCCGGCACCGCTGCTGCTGATCTCGATCGACGCCTATCGCTACGACTACATCGAGCGCGGCTTCAGCCCCACGCTGGCGATGCTGGCGCGCACCGGCGTGCACGCGGCGTCGATGCAGCCGGCGTTTCCGTCGCTGACGTTCCCGAACCACTACACCATCGTCACCGGGCTGCGCCCCGATCAGCATGGCATCGTCAGCAACACCATGTTCGATCCGCGGCTGGGGAAATTCTCGCTGGGCAACCGCCAGGCGGTCAGCGACGGCCGCTGGTGGGACGAGGCCACACCGATCTGGGAAACCGCCGACCGGCACGGCCTGCGCACCGCGACCATGTTCTGGCCCGGCTCGGAGGCGGACATCCACGGCCGTCATCCCGACTACTGGCTGCCCTACGACGGCAGGCTGACGGCCGACCAGCGCGTGGATCAGGTGCTGGCGTGGCTGGACCTGCCGCCTGGCCAGCGCCCCACGTTTCTCACGCTGTACTTCGACGCGGTGGATCATGCCGGGCACGAATACGGCCCCGACACGCCGCAGCTGGATGAGGCGCTGCGCACCACCGACGCGGCGCTGGCGCGGCTTGTGCGCGGGCTGCGACAGCGCGGCCTGTTCGACAAGATCAACCTGATCGTGCTGGCCGATCACGGCATGGCCAGCGTGCCGCTCAACCACAGCGTGCTGATCGACCGGCTGATCCCGCTCGACCAGCTGCGCACGGTGGACCTGGGCGTGCTGGCCGGCTTCGATCCGAAGTCCGGCAGCGCCGTCGACCGCACCCGCTTCGCCGCGATCGAGCGGCAGCTTGAACAACCGCAGCAGCACATGCAGTGCTGGGACAAGACGCGGGTGCCGGCACGCTTCGACTACGGCCACAATCCGCGCGTGCCGCAGCTGCTGTGCCTGGCCGATGTCGGCTGGCGCATCACCACCAGCAACTACCGCGGCCATCTCAGCGTGGGCGAGCACGG
>JAJZGE010000144.1 GCA_021798675.1 Pseudomonadota bacterium
CGCCGCTGCGGCTGGCGCCGGCGCGGCGCCGCCTTCGGCCTCGATCAGCGCGATCAGCGCGCCTTCGGATACTTCGTCGCCCAGCTTCAGCTTCATTTCCTTCACCACGCCGGCGAACGGCGCGGGCACTTCCATGGTGGCCTTGTCCGATTCCAGCGTGACCAGGCCCTGGTCCTTGGCGACGCGGTCGCCCGCCTTCACCAGTACCTCGATCACCGGCACGCCGCTGTGGCCGCCGATGTCGGGCACGCGTGCTTCGCGTACACCGCCGCTGCCATTGCCGGCCTGGGGCGCGGGCGCCGGGGCTGCGGCGGCTGGTGCAGGCGCCGCGGGCGCGGGGCTGGGGGCTGCCGCGGGTTGCGGCGCCGGAGCGGGAGCGGCGCCCTCGGCCTCGATCAGCGCGATCACCGCACCCTCGGAAACCTCCTGCCCCAGCTTCACCTTCACTTCCTTCACGATGCCCGCGAACGGCGCCGGCACTTCCATGGTGGCCTTGTCCGACTCCAGCGTGATCAGGCTCTGCTCTTTCTCGACGCGGTCGCCGGGTTTGATCATCACTTCGATCACCGGCACTTTGTCGTGGCCGCCGATATCGGGTACGCGGGCTTCTTGGATGGCCATGGTGTCTCCTGCGGATGGCGAGGGCAGACCGCGCGGTGGGGACGCAGGGCGGTCGCAAGACTTGCATCATAACGAACGGGGCCTGCCTGCGGCAGGTTCCGCGGCCAGCGGATTTGCATGCGCATACGTATGCACGACATGACGGATGGCCATGACGGGAGGCCCATGCACCCTTCCGCCCACTTGCCCCACACTGGCGCCCTCGCCCACTGCGCACGCCACCATGCTCAGCATCCGCCACCTGTCGAAGACCTACGCCAACGGCGTGCGCGCGCTGCGCGACATTTCGCTGGATATCCCCAACGGCATGTTCGGCCTGTTGGGGCCGAACGGCGCCGGCAAGTCCTCGCTGATGCGCACCATCGCCACGCTGCAGGATCCCGACGAGGGCAGCATCCGCCTCGACGACATGGACCTGCTCGCCGACAAACAGGCCACCCGCCGCATGCTCGGCTACCTGCCGCAGGAGTTCGGCGTGTATCCGAAGGTCTCGGCCGAGGCCATGCTGGAGCATTTCGCCGTGCTGAAGGGCGTGGTCGCGAAGGGCGAGCGGCGCGAACTGGTGGAGGCGCTGCTGCGCCAGGTGAACCTGTGGGACGTGCGCAAGCGCAAGCTGGGCAGTTACTCCGGCGGCATGCGCCAGCGCTTCGGCATCGCGCAGGCGCTGATCGGCGATCCGCGGCTGGTGATCGTGGACGAGCCCACCGCCGGCCTCGACCCGGAGGAGCGCAACCGCTTCCTCAACCTGCTGGCCGAGATCGGCGAGCGCGTGGTGGTGATCCTCTCCACCCACATCGTGGAGGACGTCACCGACCTGTGCCAGCGCATGGCCATCGTCGGGCAGGGACAGGTGCTGCTGACCGGCGAACCGTACGAGGCGATCCGCGCGCTGGAGGGCAAGGTCTGGCGGCGCAGCATCGACAAGGGCGAACTGGACGGCTACCGGGCGCGCATGAACATCCTTTCCACCCGGCTCGCCGGCGGCCGCACCCTGCTGCACGTGCTGGCCGACGAACGGCCCGAGCCGGGTTTCGAGCCGGTGGCGCCGGATCTGGAAGACGTCTATTTCGGCCGCCTGCGTGCGCAGGCCACCGCCCATGCCGCCTGACGGACGGCACGCCATGTTCTTCGAGATCCTCCGCTTCGAACTGCGCCAGCAACTGAAGGCGCCGCTGTTCTGGATCATCACCGCGGTATTCGTGGCGCTGGCCTTCATGCTGGCCAGCACCGACGCCATCGTGCTGGGCGGCGCCAGCGGCAACGTGCTGCGCAATGCGCCGCTGGTGATCGCGCGGCTGCTCAATCTATTCGCCGTGCTGAGCATCCTGCTGGTGGTGGCGTTCATCGCGAACGCCGCCACGCGCGATTTCGAGCAGGGCACGGCCGAACTGCTGTTCGCCACGCCGTTGCGGCGCGGCGCCTACCTGGGCGGCCGCTTCGCCGCAGGCTACCTGGTGCTGCTGGTCATCCTCGTGTTGTGCGCGCTGGCGCTGGCCGCAGGCGGGGCCATGCCGTGGGTGGACGCTGGCCGGCTCGGCGCCGCCGACTGGCGCGGCTACGGCTGGGGCTTCGGCGTGCTGGTGCTGCCCAACCTGCTCTTCATCGCCGCCCTGCTGTTCCTGCTGGCCACCGTCACCCGCTCGCTGCTGGCCAGTTACGTGGGCGTGATCGCCTACTTCGTGTTGCAGGGCGTGGCCGGCTTCCTCAGCCGCAACCTGGACAACCGCTGGCTGGCCGCCATGCTCGACCCGTTCGGCGGCCATACGCTGCAGCTGGTCACCCGCTACTGGACGTCCGACCAGACCAACCACCTGCTGCCCGGGCTCCACGGCGTGCTGCTGTTCAACCGCCTGCTGTGGCTGGCGGTGTCGGCGCTGCTGCTGACAGCCAGCTTCGTGCTGTTCCGCACCGACCGCGAAGGGATCAAGCTGCCGCGTCGCAAACCGCGCTCCGAACCACCGCTGTTGCGGCCGCAGGTCGGCGCCACGGCGCTGGCCCTGCCCAGCGCGACGCTGGCCCACGACACGCGCGCACAACTCGCCCAGTTGCGCGCGCAATTCGTGTTCGACCTGCGCGGCGTGCTGCAGGGCGCGGCCTTCCTGGTGCTGATGGCGTTGGCGATATTGCTGATGCTGGTGTCGCTGGCCATGGGCGGGCTGATCTACGGCACGCCGACGTGGCCTGTGACCCACCAGGTACTGACCGCGGTCGACGGCAGCTTCAGCCTGCCGCTGATGATCGTGGTGATCTTCTATGCCGGTGAACTGGTGTGGCGCGAGCGCCAGTACCACTCGGCCGAAGTCACCGACGCCTTCCCCACGCCCGACTGGGTACCGTTGCTGGCCAAGCTTGGCGCCCTGCTCGCGGTCGTCGCGATCACCCTCGCCGCCGGCGCCGTGGTGGGCATGGCCTGGCAGCTGACGCACGGTTACACCCACCTGCAACCCGGGCTGTACCTGGCCACGCTCGCGCTGCACGCGATCCCGTTCGTGCTGGTGGCGGTGCTGGCGCTGTTCCTGCAGGTAGCGTGCGACAACAAGTTCCTCGGCTACCTCGCCAGCATCCTGTGGCTGGCCAGCACGCTGGCTTTCGACCTGCTGCACTGGGAAGACAAGCTCTACAACTACGGCAGCACGCCCGGCGTGCCCTATTCAGACTTGAATGGCTTCGGCCATTTCATCGTCGGCGCGCTGTGGTTCGACGCCTACTGGGCCTGCCTTGCGCTGGCGCTACTGGTGGCGGCCGCCTTGCTGTGGCCACGCGGCGCCGGCATGGGTTGGCGCGGCCGCCTGCGCGAAGCGCGTGCGCGGCTGCGTCCCGGCCTCGCGGCCGTGCTGGCTGCTGCGCTGCTGGGCTTCGTTGGCCTGGGCGGCTTCATCTTCTACAACACCCACGTACTCAACCATTTCGAAAGCAGCACCGCGCAGAAGCAGGCGCGGGCCGACTACGAGAAGCGGTATGCGAAGTATGCCGACCTGCCGCAACCGCGCATCACCGCGGTACAGGCCGATGTGGCCATCCATCCGTACCGGCGCAGGCTGCACATCCACGCCCGCTACACCCTGGTCAACAAGCACCACATGCCGGTAACCGAGTTGCTGGTGAACTACGCCGACGGGTTCGTGCCGAAGGCGCTGAGCTTTGCACCGCATGCCACCGCCAGCTTCGACAAGCGCCTGGGCGTGGCGATTTACAAGCTGAAAACACCGCTGGCGCCGGGCGCCTCGATGCCGTTCGACTTCGATATCGAGTACGCGCCCAAGGGCTTCACCAACGGCACCGGCGAAACCTTCCTGGTGCACAACGGAACGTTCTTCAACAATGCGCTGCTGCCGCAGTTCGGCTACCAGCCCCGGCTGCAGCTCACCGACCGCAACGACCGCAAGAAGTACGGCCTGAAACTGGACGTGCCGCGCATGCCGCCGCTGGGCGACGAAAAGGCGCGCGCCAACACCTACATCAGCAACGACGCCGACTGGATCAGCTTCGACACCACCGTCTCCACCGCCGCCGACCAGATCGCGCTGGCGCCGGGCACGCTGCAGAAGGAATGGGTGCAGGGCGGCCGCCGCTACTTCCATTACACGATGCGGCAGCCGATGCTGAACTTCTTCGCCTACCTGTCGGCGCGCTACGCCACCAGGAGCATCGACGCGAACGGCGTGAAGATCACCGTGTACTACAACCCGGCGCACGCCTGGAACGTGGACCGCATGCTGGAGAGTGCGAAGGATTCGCTCGCCTACTACGACAGCCACTACACGCCCTACCAGTTCAAGCAACTGCGCATACTGGAGTTCCCGGGCTACATGGCGTACGCGCAGAGCTTCGCCAACACCATTCCGTTCTCGGAATCCATCGGCTTCATCGCCGACCTGCGCGACAAGAGCCGCATCGACTACGTCTACGATGTCACCGCGCATGAAGTGGCGCACCAGTGGTGGGCGCACCGGGTGATCGGCGCGGACATGCAGGGCTCCACCATGCTGAGCGAGTCGCTGGCGCAATACAGCTCGCTGATGGTGCTCAAGCACAAGTACGGTGCCGACCAGATGCGCAAGTTCCTGAAGTACGAGCTGGACATGTACCTCGCTGGCCGTGCCGCCGAAAAGGTCGCCGAGGAGCCGCTGGGCAAGGTGGAGGACCAGCCCTACATCCATTACCGCAAGGGCTCGCTGGTGTTCTACGCGCTGCAGGACTACATCGGCGAAGACCGGCTCGACGCCTTCCTCAGGCAGTTCCTCATCGACAAGGGCTTCCAGCAGCCGCCGTACACCACCTCGAAGGATTTCGTCGATGCGCTGGGCAAGGCGCTGGGACCGAAGTGGCGGCCGCTGCTGGACGACTTCTTCTGGAAGATCACCCTGTTCGACGACCGCATGCTCGATGCCTCAGCAAAGAAGCTGCCCGACGGCAGGTACGCGGTGACGATGAAGGTGCACGCCGGCATGGCCTATGCCGATGGCAAGGGCAAGGAAACCCCGGCGGCGCCCAATATCCCGATCGAAATCGGCGTGTTCGCCGCCTCGCCTGGCGACGGCAAGGACGGCAAGCCGCTGTACCTGGAGAAACGCATGCTGCCCGCCGGCGACAGCACGCTCACCGTGACCGTGGCCGGCCTGCCCGCGATGGCCGGCATCGATCCGTACAACGAACTGATCGACAAGGTGCCCAACGACAACCGCAAGACGGTGACGGTGCGCTAACCGCAGCTCGCCGCCACCCGGGTGGCGGATTCAGCGGCTGCGCTCGTCGATGTCGCTCACGCGGCCATCGACCAGGGTGACCACGATCACGTGGCCGTCGCGACGATACTGCCAGCGCTCGCTGGCAGAGCCGTTGCCGGACGCCGCGCGTGCGCGCCTGCCGCGATGGCCGCTGCTCCGTGTGCCACCGCGACGCGACTTGTGCGCCGGCTTGCCGAGCAGGCCGAGCACGGTGGCCGCGCTGTCGCCCACCACCAGCACCCGATTGCCCACGCGCAGGCTGTCGGAGGCGACGCTGGCGTTGGCGCCGGCGAACAGGGCAACCGCCAGCAGGCTGGCCCGAAGGTATCGATGCATGGCGCACTCCCCTTGCGAAGGGCGCCGCGCGCCCGATCAGGCAAGCTAGTCCGGGCGGCCCGACGACGGCTACGGTCGACCGCCGACCGCCCGGTGGGCCTGACACGCATGCCCGTGTCATCGCAGACCTGTGTTGCCTGTCCACCGCCGCCGCACGGGACGCCCGCGGGAGCGGCA
>JAJZGE010000145.1 GCA_021798675.1 Pseudomonadota bacterium
AATGAATCATCCCCTTCCGCCTCGTGGCGGAAGGGTTTCCAACACATGCACGGATACATCTGCGTACACTGGCCCCGGACCCAGCCGCAGGGATGGACATGCGGCAGTCCGGCCAGGGGGGGCCGCTGCTACGCAGGCGGCGGGCAAGCGCATGAGATCGCTGCCCGCCGACCGGATCGAGGGAAAACCGCCATGAGCAAGACCTTTTCGCACGCCATCGTGCGCCCTGCCCGCCGCGCGACAACGTCCGCCACCCGGTGGAGGAGCCTCGCATGAGCATCTTCGGCAGCCTGATGCTGGCGCTGACCGCGGGCGCACACGGCCCGCTGTGGCACGACAACCTGCAATGGCGCGGCCAGCAGGCCAGCATCGAGATGCGGCCAGGCGGCGGCTTCCTGCTGCAGGCGGCGAACGGCAAGCGCCTGATCCCCGCACCGCCATATGCGGTGCAGACCGCCAGCCCGCTCTTCGACGGCCTGTACGCGATGGCGCAGGACGACCTGCGGCAGGACTCCGTGGACGCGATCCGCGACGGCGCCTACGACCACAACCAGCCGATCCCCTGCCACTGCTTCGCCACGGGCGAGAAGTGGCCGTACGTATGGACGCGCGACCTGTCGTTCTCGATCGACCTCGGCCTGTGGCGCTACGACGCCGCGCGCTCGCGCAACGGCCTGCTGTTCAAGCTCTCCGACACCCGCGTCCCCGGCGCGCCGAAGGGCCCGTTCGTGATGCAGGACACCGGCTCGGGCGGCAGCTGGCCGGTGAGCACCGACCGCGTGGCGTGGTTCCTCGGTGCGCGCCACCTGCTCGGCGACGCCACGTTCGCCAACGACACCTGGCAGGCGCTCACCAACACGCTGGCGCAGGACCGCCAGTACGCGTTCGACGCGCACATGGGCCTGTACCGCGGCGAGACCTCGTTCCTCGACTGGCGCGAGCAGACCTATCCGGCGTGGACGCAGAACGACGTGGTGCCGATCGCGCAGTCGTTCTCGCTGTCCACCAACGTGCTGCACTACCAGGCGCTGCGGCTTGCCGCGCGCCTGGCGGCCGAACGCCACGACGACCGCGCGGCCGGCTACCAGGCGCAGGCCGATGCGCTGAAGGCGGCGATCAACGCGCATTTCTGGCGCGACGACCGCGGCATGTACATGAGCTACATCGGCGGCGACGGCGCGCCGTACGACACCTACGACCTGCTCGGCATCGCATTCGCCATCGAGAGCGGCGTGGCCGACGGCGACCGCGCCCGCCAGGCGCTGGCGAACTACCCGGTGTGGCCGGCCGGCAGCCCGGTGATCTGGCCCGAGCGCACCGACCAGCCGATCTACCACAACCGTGCGATCTGGCCGTTCGTGAGCGCCTACGCGCTGCGCGCGGCGCGCAAGCTCAACGATCCCGCGCACATCGCGTTCGAGATCGCCTCGGTGATGCGCGGCGCCGCGCTGGCCGGCTCCAACATGGAGAACTACGAGCTGACCACCGAAGCCCCGCACGTGGACGACGGCAAGTTCAGCGGCCCGGTGGTGGATTCGCCGCGCCAGCTGTGGTCGGTGGCGGCCTACCTCGCCGTGGTCGGCGAAGGCGTGTTCGGCCTGGAGAACGACGGCAGCGTCCAGCCCAAGCTGCCGGTATCGCTGGTACCCATGCTGTTCGGCAAGGAGCGATCGATCAGCCTGCAGCTTCCAGGCAAGCGCATCACGCTGAAACTGCCGAAGAAGCTCAACGGCAACCTGCTGGTAGCCGGCGACACCTCGCAGCGCGGCGACGAGACCGTCGTGCAGCTGATGGCGATCAAGGTGCCCGCCCTGGGCCTGCGCAGCACGGTGCCCCCGTTCGCGCCGTCGGCACCCGCCGCGCCGCAGGTCGCGCGCGACGGTGCGAACTGGCTGGTGCGCAGCACGGCACCCGGCGTGCTCTACCTCAATGGGCGGCGCGTGGGCGCCATCGAAGGCAAGCTTACGGTGCCGGCCACCGATGCGTTGCAGTGCTTCAGCCTCACGCAAACCGGCGCGGGCGGCCTGGAGTCGCTGCAAAGCCCGCAACAGTGCGAAGGCCCATTCGCCAGCGTCGGCGGCGCGTGGCCGCGGACCTGGGTTGCGCCCTACGGCGGCAGCTACCAGGTGGCGCTGAACTACAGCAACGACCACGGCCCGATCAACACCGGCATCACTGCCGCGGTGAAGACGCTGGCGATCCGCTGTGACGGCAGCCCCGAGCAGCGCGTACCGATGGTGATGCCGCACAGCGTGGGCGAGGAGCTGTCCACCACTGCGCGTTTCGCCGCCCGCGCCGGCGCGCATTGCAGCTTCGCGCTCGACGATGGCTTCAACATGAGCTACCTCGCGCACAACGCGCACTACACCGGCGGTGTCGGCGGCAGCGACGGGCCGCTGAATAGTGCCGACGTCGGTGCGCTGCGCATCGTGCCGCTGTCTTCCGCGGGGAGTGCTCCATGACGCGCAAGCCCGAGCTGTCGTTCTGGCAGATCTGGAACATGTGCTTCGGCTTCCTCGGCATCCAGTTCGGCTTTGCGCTGCAGAACGCCAACGTCAGCCGCATCTTCCAGACGCTGGGCGCGAACGTGGACCAGATCCCGGTGCTGTGGATCGCCGCGCCGTTCACCGGGCTGATCGTGCAGCCGCTGATCGGCTACTGCTCCGACCGTACTTGGAACCGCTTCGGCCGCCGCCGGCCTTACTTCTTCGCCGGCGCCGTGCTGGCCACGCTGGCCTTGCTGGCGATGCCGAACTCGCCCACGCTGTGGGTGGCGGCGGGCCTGTTGTGGATCATGGACGCCTCGTTCAACGTGTCGATGGAACCGTTCCGTGCCTTCGTGGGCGACCAGCTGCCGCCAAAGCAGCGCCCGCTGGGCTACGCGATGCAGAGCGTGTTCATCGGCGTGGGCGCGGTGGTGGCTTCGTTCCTGCCCTGGCTGCTCACCCGCTTCGGCGTGGCCAACACCGCGCCGGCCGGCGTCGTGCCGCATTCGGTGCTGTATGCCTTCTACGCCGGCGCGGCGGTACTGCTGGGCGCGATGCTGTGGACAATCACCACCACGCGCGAATACCCGCCCGAACAGCTGCAAGCCTTTGCCGACAACCCTCCGGCGGCGGAGAACACGGATGTGCGCAGCGCCTGGAAGGCCGGCGCGCTGTTCCTGCTGCTCGGCGCGGTGCTGCTCGCGCTGATCCTGCATTTCCGGCTCGCGCAGGAGCTCTACCTGCTGGCCGGCGGACTGGTCGTCGCCGGCGCACTGTTCGTGTGGCTGAGCGGCACCGCCAGCAGCGGCATGCTGCGCCAGATCATGGGCGACCTGCACGCGATGCCGCCGCAGATGCGCCGGCTGAACTGGGTGCAGTTCTTCTCGTGGTTCGCGATGTTCGCGATGTGGATCAACACCACGCCCGCCGTCGCCGGCCACTTCTACGGCAGCACCGACACCACCTCGGCTGCCTACAACGCGGGCGCGAACTGGGCCGGTGTGCTGATGGGCACCTACAACGGCGTGGGCGTGCTGGCCGCAATCGTGATCCCGCTGCTGGTGCGTGCCTGCGGCCTGCGCATCAGCCACCTGGTCAACCTGTGGCTGGGCGGGCTGGGCCTGCTGTCCTTCCTCTTCATCCGCGACCCGCACTGGCTGATCGCCTCGATGGTCGGCGTGGGCTTCGCCTGGGCCTCGATCCTGTCGCTGCCCTACGCGATGCTGTCGGACAACCTGCCCGCGGCGAAGATGGGCATCTACATGGGCATCTTCAATTTCTTCATCGTGATACCGCAGCTGCTCGCCGCCAGCGTGCTGGGCGTGCTGCTGAAGTGGTTCTTCCGCGACCAGCCGGTGTGGGCACTGGGGCTGGGCGGCATCAGCCTGCTGATCGCCGGCCTGTGCACGCTGCGCGTGCACGAACCCGCCGCGTGACGCCCGCTCAGGCCGAGAACGTGTCCCGCACGTCCACGAAGAACCGCTCGGCCTCCGCCACCGGCTGCGGCATGCCCAGGCCGT
Source organism: Pseudomonadota bacterium (assembly GCA_021798675.1). Next base: position 4,007 of record JAJZGE010000145.1, read on the forward strand.
AGCCCTGCAGCTCGTCGCAACCCAGGCTGGCGAGGAAGATCGCCTGCACCGGCGTCTCCACGCCCTCGGCGGACACCTGCATGCCGAGCTGGTGGCCGAGTTCGACGATGGTCTGCACGATCGCGCCGCTGTCGGCGTCGTCGGGCAGGTCGCGCACGAAGCTCTGGTCGATCTTCAGCTTGTCGATCGGGAATTGCTTGAGGTAGGCCAGGCTGGAGTAGCCGGTGCCGAAATCGTCCAGCGACAGTTGCACGCCCAGCGCCTTCAGCCCGGCCAGCGTACGGCGCACGCGTCCAACGTTCTCCATCAGCGCGCTTTCGGTCATCTCGATGTCCAGCATGGCAGCGGGCACCGCATGGCGCTGCAGCGCTTCGGCCACCTGGTCAACCAGGTGCGGATGCAGCACCTGCTGGGCCGACACGTTCACCGCCAGGGTGAAGCCGCGGTGGCCGCGATCCAGCCATTCGCGCAGCTGCCGCACGGACCTTTCGAATACCCAGTTGCCGATTTCCGGCATCAGACCGAGTGCTTCGGCCACCGGGATGAAGCGCGCCGGCGAAACCTTGCCCAGCGAGCCGCTGTTCCAGCGCAACAGGGCCTCGAAGCCGGTGAGCGCGTGGTCGAGCGCGCGGTATTGCGGCTGGTAGTGCAGCTCGAATTCGCCCTGGCGCAGCGCGACGGGCAGGCGGCTGCCCAGCTGCACACGCTCGTCCAGCGCGCGCTGCTGGGCCACGCTGAACTCGCCGATGCGGTCGCGGCCGCTGCGCTTGGCATGGTGCAGCGCCGCCTCGGCGCCACGCAGCAGCGCCGCCGGCGTGTCGCCGTGCACCGGCGAGTGGCTGATGCCGGCGCTGGCGGTGAGCAGCAGGCGATAATCCTGGCCCTCGATCGGGCGCGCCACCACGGCGCGCAGCCGTTCGACCAGCGCCAGCGCGGCCTCGCGGTTGACGCCATCCAGCGCCACCGCGAACTTGTCGCCAGCCACGCGCGCAAGCAGCCACTGCGTGTCCAGCGCCGCGCGCAGGCGACCGGCCACGCGACGCAGCACGTCATCGCCGATCAGGTGGCCCATCGACTCGTTGACCAGTTGGAAGCGGTCGAGGCCAAGCACCACCACCCACACTTCGCTCCACGGGGTGTGCAGCATGCCGGCGATGGCTTCCTCCAGCAGCGCCCGGCGCGGCAGCTCGGTGATCGAATCGTGGCTGGCCGCGAGGATCAGCTTCTGCTCGGCCTGCTGGCGCTCGGTGATGTCGCGCGCCACGGCGTAGAGCAGGCCGTCCGGCGCGGCGAACGCCGTCCACTCCAGCAGGCGTTCGCTGCCGTCCCTGGCCACGCAGCGGTTGACGAATTCGCGCGTGGCGCCGGCCTCGACCCCGACCGGGATGGCCTCCGGCGATTCGCCGTCGCGCAGCGGCAGCAGGAGTTCGCGGTAGTCCAGCGTCTTCAGCGCGTCGGCGGCGTAGCCGGTCAAACGCTGCAGCGATGCGTTGAACTGCACCAGGCGACCGCTGCGCGTATCGAGTATGCAGAACACCTCCTGCGACATCTCGAAGAAGCGGTCGCGCTCGTGCAGGCGGCCAAGCAGGCGCGCGCTTTCGATGGCGATGCCCGCCAGCGGCAGCATGCGGTCGATACAGGCGATTTCCTCCGGTCGCGGCTCGCGCGGCTCGCGGTAATACACCGCGAAGGTGCCCAGCACCTCGCCGTGGCTGCCCGGGATCGGCGTGGACCAGCAGGCGTGCAGGCCGCACTCCCGCGCCAGCTGGCGGAACTCCACCGGCCAGTACGGATGGGTGGAGATGTCT
>JAJZGE010000146.1 GCA_021798675.1 Pseudomonadota bacterium
CCGGCACGCCGACGGCGAAGGCACCGGGCTGGGCCTCGCCATCGTCAAGAGCATCGTCGAGGCGCACGGCGGCGCCGTCGCGCTGGACAGCCAGCCCGGACTCGGCACCACGGTGTCGTTGCGCTTCCCGCCGTCGCCGCCGGCACAGCCGCGCGCCTGACCCGTACGCCGGATGACAGTTTTGTCATGGGATTGATCGCGGAATGCCGGGCGAGCTGCCTACACTCGAGAGCCGTTGGCGCCTCGGGTGAGGCGCGGCGGAGACGCGCAGGACATGACCCGCTGGCACGCTTTGTTGTTGCTTGCGTTGACCGGCCCGGTCGTCGCCGGCCCGGTCACCCTGCCCGCACGCGCGGTGAACTACCGTCCGGAGAGTCGCGCCTGGGCCAGCGTGGAGAGCACCGCGCCGCTGGTGCTGCACGCGGCGACGGCGGCGCGCATCATGCGCCTGCAGGTGGCGCCCGGGCAGGTGGTGGCGGCAGGACAGGCGCTGGCCAACCTCGGCGGCCCGCAGCTCGACGGCGAGCTCGCCGCAGCACGTGCACAGCTGCAGGCCGCGCAACAGGCCGTGGCCTCGGCCAGGCGCGCCGCTGATTCCGTACAGCGCACCTATCCGCTGACCAGCAACCGCCAGACGCTGGCCGCGGCGCAATCGGCGCTGGGCACGGCGCTGAGCCGGCAGGCCGCCGCACGCGCCACCCTGGGCACGCTGCAGGCGCAGGCCATCCTCAGCAGCCCCGTCGCCGCGACCGTCGGCAGCATCGCGGCCGCGCCCGGCACCGACGTGCAGGCCGGCGCGCCGGTGCTGACCCTGTTGCCGCAGGGGCAGTTGTGGCTGCGCGCCGAGTGCTTCGGCAACGCGCACCCGGTCGGCTCGGTCGGCCGTTTCATGCCGGCGGACGACGGAGCATCCATCGCAGTGAAGCTGGTCGCCGAGCTCCCCGCACGCGCCGCGGATGGTGCGCAGGTGCTGAATTTCGCGCCGGTCGACCCTGCCGGCTGGCAGGCCGGCGACACCGGCGAGGTGCGCTGGGCCGGCCATGCGCGACCGGCGATCGCCGTGCCGGCGCAGGCGCTGATCCTCGATGCCGGCAGGTGGTACGTGCTCACCGATGTGGGCAACAAGCTGGCGGCCCAAGTCGTGACGCCAGGCCCGACGCGGGGCGATGACGTGGTGATCACGGCCGGCTTGAAGCCCGGCATGCCGGTGGTGGTACGCGACGCCTATCTGCTCTTCCACCGCCACTTCGCCGCGCAGTACACGCCGCCCGACTGATGAAATGGCTTGCCCTCCTCCGCCGCCCCCTGCCGTGGGTGCTGGCCTTCGGCCTGCTGCTCGGCTACGGCGCCTATGCGCTGTGGCGCATCCCGGCCGAGGTGCTACCGCGCTTCGATTTCCCGCAGATCAGCGTGGTGGTGCATGCGCCGGGCTACGCCACGCTGGAGATGGAGTCGCTGGTCGCGCGGCCCATCGAGGGGCAATTGCTCGGGCTGCAGGGCGTGGACAGCCTGCGTACCAGCATCGCCCAGGGCAGCGCACAGTTCACCGTGCGCTTCACCCAGGGCAGCAATCCGCAGCTGGACCTGCAGGCGGTCTACAGCGCGATCGACCGCGCACGCGGCAGCCTGCCGCCCGGGATCGCGCCGTATGCCGAGATCATGGGCAACGCGATGAACGAGGTGCTCGACGCCGGGGCGCGGGTGCCCGCCGGCGTGCCGCTGTGGCAGGCCGAGGATGCGATCCGCACCCATGTGCTGCCCGCGCTGCGCGCGGTGCCCGGCGTGCAACGTGTCGAGCTGTTCGGCGCGGGGCCACCCACGATCTGGATCCAGCCCGATCCCGCGGCGCTGATCCAGCACCACGTCGGCGTGGACGCGCTGGCGGCGGCGGTCGGCCATGCCGCCGTGCTGGCACCGGCCGGCCGCACCACGCTCGGGCACCAGGACGTGCTGCTGGAAGTGCGGCAGCTGCCGGTCCAGGTCAAGGACGTGCTGGGCATTCCCGTGCCCGCGCCCGGCGGCGCGGTGCCGCTCGGCGCGCTGGCCCGCGTGGTCGACGGTCCGCCCGCCGTGCATTACGGGGTGCAGGTCGACGGCCAGTCGGGGCTCGGCCTGATCGTGTTCAAGCAGCCGGGGGCATCGACGATCCCGGTGGACACCGCGGTCATGCGCACCCTGGCGTCGCTGCAGGGCCAGCTGCCGCAGGGCGTGGCCTGGGTGCCGATCTATCGCCAGTCCTACCTGGTGTCGCTGATCGGGCACGACCTTCTGCGCAACCTGCTGCTCGGCGGCGTGCTGGCGATCCTGGTGCTGGTCTGGATACTCGGCCGCCAGCATGGCGTGGGCGTGCTGGCGCTCAGTATCCCCACCAGCCTGTTGCTCGCCATCGGCGGCCTGTACGCCTTCGGGCAAAGCCTCAATCTGCTGACGCTGGGTGCGCTGACGCTGGCGGTGGGCCTGCTGGCGGACGACGGCATCATCGTGCTCGAAGCGATCCAGCACCGCTGGGAAAGCGGGCTGGCCGGATGGGACGGCGTGCGGGCCGGGGTCAGCGACATCGCGGTCGCCGACACCACCGGCACGCTCACCACGGTGGCGGCCTACCTGCCCCTGCTGGCGGTGTCAGGCCTGGCAGGGCTGTTCATGCGTCCGTTCGCCCTGGCGATGGGCCTCGCGCTGCTTGCGTCGCTGTTCGTTTCGCTGACCTTGATTCCCGCCGTGCTGGGCCATCGCGGCACACGTGCGGGGCGGGTGTTCCGGAGCAGCCACCGCTTCATGGACGCGCTCGCGCGCTTCAACGGCAAGCTGCTGGACGTGACCCTGCGCCGCCCTGGCGCCAGCCTGGCGGCGGCCGCCGTCGCCTTTGTGATTGCCATCGGCGCGCTGGCCATCGTGCCGGTGAACTTCCTGCCGCTGCCCAACGAGGGCGTGCTGCTCGACAGCTTCACCTTCGCACCGGGCACCTCGCTGGACGAGGCCATCGCGGTGTCGCGGCGCATGAGCGAGGCCCTGCAGGCGGATCCCGCGGTGGCGCACGTGTTCGTGCGCAACGGCTCGCCGGAGCAATCGGCGTACACCGAGCACAGTTTCGCCGGCGAGATGCAGATCGTGCTCAAGCCGGGCTTCGACGCCAACAGCCTCGACCGCATCGCCGACCACCTGCACGACGTCGCCCGGCAGCCGGGCGTGGTGCAGAGCATCGACACGCCCACCATCGAGCGCGTGGGCGAGAGCCTGTCGGGCCTGCCGCAGCCGTTCGAGGTGCTGCTCTATGGCAACCGCATCGACACCTTGCGCAGCCTGTCGGAAACCGTTGCGGCCAGGCTGCGCACGGTGCCTGCGCTCACCGACATCTTCAACAACGACGCCTACCCGGTGACCCAGCTGCAGATCGCGCCGCGCATGGATGCGCTGCGCAGCGCCGGGCTGACGCCCGCCGGACTCGGCGACCAGCTCGACCTGCTGCTGCACGGCCGCGTGCTGGCGACCCTGCCCTACGGCGCCAGCCAGCGCGAGCTGTACCTGCGCCAGGCCGACGCGCGCTACCTCGGCCTGGCCGCGCTGGGCCGCGAACCGATCCTCGGCCCGCACGGCTGGATGCCCTTGTCGCACCTGGCGCGGCTGACGCTGCAGGCGCAACCCAACCAGCTGGAACACATCGACGGCGAGCGCGCGCTCAGCATCATGGCCACGCCGACCGGTCCGCTGGGCAGCACCATCGCCGCCGCCAGGGCCGCGCTGTCGTCGGTGCGATGGCCAGCCGGATACCGCGTCGAATTCGGCGGCATGTATCCCGAGCTGATCCATACCGCCGAAGCGCTGGGGCTTGCGGTGCTGCTGGCCTTGCTGCTCACCCTGGGCATCCTGGCGCTGCAGTTCGGCGGCTGGCGGCTGCCGGTGATCCTGCTGCTGCAGGCGCCGCTCGCCTTCACCGGCGCCGCGCTGGCGCTGGCCGTTTCCGGCGTGGGGCTCAACGCCACCGGCCTGATCGGCCTGCTTACCCTGGTCGGCGTCAGCCTCAACCACGGCATCGTGCTGCTGGCTTACGTGCGCTCCCACGAAAAGCAGGGCATGCCGCGCGAGGACGCCGTGCGCCGGGCCGTGCACGAGCGCCTGCGCCCGATCGTGCTGACCACGCTCACCGCGGTGCTGGGCATGCTGCCGACCGCGCTGGGCCTGGGCACGGGCGCCGCGCCGGAGCAGGGCCTGGCCATCGTGGTGTTGGGCGGCGTGCTGTGGAGCGCGGTGCTTTCCACCAACCTGCTGCCCGCGCTCTATCTCCGCTGGGGAACGCGGACATGAGGCGCCTCCTGTCGAGATGGCGCGACAAAGCCTTGCCCGTTCGCACCGGGCGTAGCCGCATGGCGAAAGGGCCTAACGATCATCGCGACGGGTTTCGACTGCGCGCCATCGGCGCTGCGCTCAGCCCGGGCACACATGCCCTTGCCGCCGCGACAGGCATTGCCCTGTGCACGATGTTGGCCGGCTGCGCGACCTATCAGCCGCTGCCGCTCGCGCAGCATGCCCGCCTGCCGGACAAGGTCGCTGACCTCAAGGTCGACCCGGCATCGATGCCGATCCCGGCCCTGCGCAAGCATGTTTTCGATCCATCCCGCGGCCTGGACATGACCGACGTGGCGATGCTGGCCGTCGCCAACAACCCGATGCTGAAGATCGCCCGGGACCAGCGCGGCATCGCCCACGCGCAGGCCTTTGCCGCCGGCTTGCTGCCGGATCCGGTGCTGGATGTCTCGCGCGGCTACCCGACCAGCGGCCCCGCCGACAGCACGGCCTACAGCGCCGGCCTGACCTACGATCTCACGGCGCTACTCTCCCACGCCTCGGATGTGCGTGCTGCGCGGGCCTCGGCGAAGCAGGTGGACCTGAACCTGCTCTGGCAGGAGTGGCAGGTGATCGCCGCCGCCCGACAGTTGTTCCTGCGCTGCGTCTACCAGGCGAAGATGCTGGGCGTGCTGCGCGACGAGGTGCGGCAGCGCGGGTGGTTCCACGCGCAACTGGCGCAAGCGCAACGGCATGGCGACGTGTCGCTGGCCCAGCTCGGCCTCGACCAGGCCGCGCTGCAGGCCGTGCAGTCGCGCCGGGACGGCATGGCGCGGCAACTGCTGGCGAGCCGGCAGGCGCTGGATGCCCTGCTCGGCCTGTCGCCGGACGCGACGTTGACGCTGCTGCCACCTGCCGCAAGGCCCGCACCCAGCAAGCCCGAAATCGCCCGCGAGCTGGCCACGCTCGCGCAGCGCCGCCCCGACCTGCTGGCACTGCAGGCGGGCTACGAGAGCGCGGACATCCGCTATCGGCGTGCGATCTGGCAGCAGTTCCCCTCGATCGACGTCGGCTTTTCCAGAGGCCGCGACACCGACGCCATCAGCTCGCGCAGCTTCCAGGTCTCGCTGACCCTGCCGCTCTTCAATCGCAACCGCGGCAACGTGGCCATCGCAAAGGCGACGCGCCAGGCCTTGCACGACGAATACACGCTGCGCCTCGCCCAGGCCAGGTCCGCCATCGCACGCCTGCTGCAGGATCGCGCGATCCTGCAGCGGCAGCGTGTCGAGCTGACCAGGAGCGCGGCTCTACAGGCAGGCATCGCCGAAAGGCTGCGACAGTCCGCAACAGCCGGCGACCTGTCCGAAGCGCGCTCCCTCGACTTCCGCCTGCGCCGGGATGACCAACGCCTGGAGCTGCTTGCCACCGGGCAGGCGATGCTTGAACAGCAGGTTGTGCTGGAGACCCTGCTGGCGAACCCCGACCCGCGATAAACCGTTCGCACCGGCTGCCCGCGCTGCAAGAACTG
>JAJZGE010000147.1 GCA_021798675.1 Pseudomonadota bacterium
GCGCCCCCAGCAGAGCCAGGCCGGCGCCGCATGGACCGCCGCGTTCGACCGCGGCTGCGCAGCCATCGCCGCGCAACTGAAGTAAAGCACCACGCCCCCCTGCCCCTCCGGCCGGCGGGGCGGACCGCGACGGGACGCGCCGCCGGCGGCATTCGCCCAACTTCCCCAGGATCGCCGATGTCTTCCGACTACCAAGCCAGCGCCGACTGGGCGCAAGCCGCCGATGCCGCCGATCCGCTGCGCGCGTTCCGCGACGAATTCCTGATCCCGCCGCACGAAGGCCGCGACAGCGCGTACTTCTGCGGCAATTCGCTGGGCCTGCAGCCACGCGCAGTGCGCGCCGCGCTCGCCGCCGAACTGGACGACTGGGCGCAACTCGGCGTGGAAGGCCACTTCAAGGGCCGCCTGCCGTGGATGGACTACCACGAGTTCGTGCGCGACCACCTGGCCGAGGTCGTTGGCGCGCGGCCGGCCGAAGTGGTGGCGATGAACACGCTCGGGGTGAACCTGCACCTGATGATGGTGAGCTTCTACCGCCCCACGCCCGCGCGGCCCGCCATCCTGATGGAAGCCGGAGCGTTCCCCACCGACCGATACGCGCTGGAATCGCAGATCCGCTTCCACGGCTTCGACCCGGCCACCGCGCTGATCGAGCTGGAGGCGGACGAACCGAACGGCACGCTGTCGATGGCGGCGATCGAACGCGCGCTGGCCGAACACGGCTCGCGCATCGCGCTGGTGATGCTGCCCGGCGTGCAGTACCGCACCGGCCAGGCCTTCGACCTCGCGGCGATCACTGCACTGGGTCACCGGTACGGCTGCACCGTGGGCTTCGACCTTGCCCACGCGGTGGGCAACCTGCCGCTGCAACTGCACGACAGCGGCGCCGACTTCGCCATCTGGTGCAGCTACAAGTACCTCAACAGCGGCCCGGGCGCGGTGGGCGGCGCCTTCGTGCACGAGCGCCACGCGCAGGCCGCGCTGCCGCGCTTCGCCGGCTGGTGGGGCCACGACAAGACCACCCGCTTCCGCATGGGTCCCGAATTCGCGCCCACGCACGGCGCCGACGGCTGGCAGCTCAGCAACCCGCCGATCCTCGCGCTGGCGCCGCTGCGCGTTTCGCTCGAAATCTTCCACCGCGCCGGCATGGCGCGGCTGCGCGCGAAGTCGCTCAGGCTCACCGGTTACCTGGAATGGCTGGTGCAGACGCAGCTCGCCGACGTGCTGGAAGTGGTCACGCCCACCGATCCCGCGCGCCGCGGCGCCCAGCTTTCCCTGCGCGTGCGCGGTGGTCGCGAGCGCGGGCGCGCGCTGTTCGACTACCTGATGGAACACGGCGTGGTCGGCGACTGGCGCGAGCCCGACGTGATCCGCATCTCGCCGGCACCGCTGTACAACCGCTTCGCGGACTGCCTGCAGTTCGCGGAGACGGTGCGAGCCTGGGCCGGCGGCGGCTGAGTCCGCCGGCGGCACGCTACCGCGCCCGACTGGCCGGATGCCGCACCTGTCCCTCGCCGCGCACCACAAAGCGCTCAATGGTGAGCGACTCGGCGCCCATCGGGCCGTAGGCGTGCAGGCGCGTGGTGGAGATGCCGATCTCGGCGCCCAGGCCCAGTTCGCCGCCGTCGCTGAAGCGCGAGGAGGCGTTGACCATCACCACCGCCGAGCGGATCGCCTGCACGAATCGCCGTGCCGCGGCCTCGTCGCGGGTGGCGATCACCTCGGTATGATCCGAACCGTAACGGCGAATGTGAGCGATGGCGTCGTCGAGGCTGTCGACCACGCGCACGGCGAGGATCAGGTCGAGGAACTCGGCCGCGTAGTCGTCGTCGCTGGCCAGCTTCGCACCGGCCACCCGCGCACAGGTATGCGCATCGCCTCGCAGCTCCACGCCACGCGCACGCAAAGCTTGCGCCGCACGCGGCAGGAACTCGTCGGCCACCTCGCGATGCACCAGCAGCGTCTCCAGCGCGTTGCACACGCCGGGGCGCGAAGTCTTCCCGTCGACCAACAGGTCCAGCGCCAGCTCGAGGTCGGCCGCACGATCCACGTAGAGGTGGCACACGCCCTTGTAGTGCTTGATCACCGGTACCCGCGCATGCTCGGCAACGAAGCGGATCAGGCCTTCGCCACCGCGCGGGATCGCGAGGTCCACCAGATCGCTGAGCTGCAGCAGCTCGACCATGGTCTCGCGGCGCAGGTCTTCCACCAGGGTGACGGCGGCGGTCGGCAAGCCATGCGCGCGCAAGGCGTCGTGCAGCGCTGCGGCGATCGCCGTGTTCGAATGGATGGCCTCGGAGCCACCACGCAGCACCACCGCGTTGCCGGCCTTGAGGCAGAGCGCCGCGGCATCGGCGGTGACGTTGGGGCGTGCCTCGTAGATCATCGCCACCACGCCCAGCGGAATGCGCACGCGTTCGACCTCGAGGCCGTTGGGCCGCTTCTCGCGCCGTGTCACCTGGCCGACCGGATCAGGCAATGCGGCCACTTCGCGCAAGGCGTTGGCAATGCTTGCCACGCGTGCCGCATCCAGCCGCAGGCGGTCCAGCATCGCGCCCTGCACGCCCTTGGCGGCGGCCTGCGCCATATCCTGCGCGTTCGCCGCGAGCAGGTCTGCGCAACGCGCTTCCAGCGCGGAGCCCATGTCGCGGAGCAGGGCTGCCTTGGCGCCACTATCCAGCGCCGCGATCGCCACCACCGCGTCACGGCAGGCCGTGACCGAACTACGGATTCCGCTCATGCCGCAATGCCTCCAGGAGTTTCGACGGCGACGAGGTCGTCGCGGTGTACCACTTCGCTGCCATAGCTGTAGCCCAGCACGGCCTCGATGTCGCGGCTGTGCCGGCCGGCGAGCCGGCGCACTTCGCCGGCGGCGTATTGGCAGAGGCCGCGCGCCACGACCTTGCCGTCGGTATCGGTGATTTCCACCAGGTCGCCGCGCTGGAATTCGCCCTGCGCGCCAGCGATGCCGCCCGGCAACAACGAAGCGCGACCGCCGGCCAGCGCGTGCGCCGCGCCGGCATCCACGCGGATGTGTCCCGCCGCGGCCGGCGCGTGACGTAGCCAGTACTTGCGCGCCTGCATGCGCGTCGCGGCAGCGTCGACCAGGGTGCCGTGCAGTCGGTCGTAGCGCAGCGCCTCCACCGCCGCGGCGTCACGACCGCTGAAGAGCGCGGTGGGTATGCCCGCCGCAGCGGCTTTGCCGGCGGCTTCCAGCTTGGTGCGCATGCCGCCGGTGCCGACCGCGCTGCCGCTGCCGCCCGCCATCGCCAGCACCTCGGGCGTAAGCGCCTCGACACGGTCGATCGGGGTCGCCTGCGGATCGCGGCGTGGATCGGCGCTGTACAGCGCGTCGATATCCGAAGCGATCAGCAACAGGTCCGCATCGACCAGCGCCGCGACGATAGCCGCGAGGTTGTCGTTGTCGCCAAGCTTCAGCTCGTCCACCGCCACGGTGTCGTTTTCGTTCACCACCGGCAGCACATCCAGCGCCAGCAGGCCGCGCAGCGTGGCGCGCGCGTTGAGGTAGCGCCGGCGATTGCGCAGGTCGTCGTGGGTGAGCAGCACCTGCGCCACCGGCCGCACGGACAACGACTGCCACAACGCGATCATCGGCGCCTGGCCCAGTGCGGCCAGCGCCTGCCGCGCCGCCAGGTCGCCAGCGGCCGGCGCATGCTCGCGCAGTAAGGCACGCCCCGCCGCCACCGCACCGGAGGAAACCAGCACCACCTGCCGTCCCGCGGCATGACTGGCGCCGATGAAGCCGGCAAGCGCCGAAGCGTGGCGGTCGGTCAATCCGCCGCCATCCGCCGCCAGCAGGTTGCTGCCGACCTTGAGCACGGCACGGCGCCAGTTCGGCAGAGGCTGGTCCCGCAGGGGGCCGCTCATGACTCCGCCTCGTATGGCACATCGATGCGATCACCGTGGCTCTTCGGCGCCGATACCACCAGGAAGCGCACGTCGACTCCGCCTTCGTTGCGCATCTGGTGCGCAGCCCCGGGCGGCACGTGCAGCCCCTCGCCGCAGCGCAAACCATGCCGCACGCCCTCCAGCTCCAGTACGGCTTCGCCATCAAGCACATAGAAAAACTGCCGCGCACGGGCATGCCGGTGGCGTTGCTCGACGGCACCGGGCGGCATGCGCTCCTCGATCACGCTGAGATCGTCGCCGGCGAGCAAATGCCAGCCGTCGCAACCCTGTCCCCAGCGATAGTGCCCGGCATTGTCCGTACTGACCACCGCCATGACCTACTCCGTTTAGACGTCCAGACGTCCAAGTCTAGCGCGCAATTCATCCAGGCGCAGGTCTCCACCGGAACCCGGCGAGACGCGCTGATCCAGGCTCTGCTCCGGCGTCCGGCCGGCACCGGCCGAGGCGGCGGCCTCGGCGGCGGCGCGATAGGCGTCACGGAACGGCACGCCAGCCGCGGCTTGCTCGATCGCCACGTCGGTGGCGTACATCGCCGGCTCGATGGCCGCGCGCATCGCCGGCTCGTTCCACCGCAACCTTGCCAGCAGGTCCGGCACCAGTTCCAGCGCCATCAGCCCGTGGCGCACGCCGTGGAAGAGCGAACCCTTGGAGAACTGCAGGTCGCGCTGGTAGCCGGAAGGCAGCGACAGCAGCTGCTCGATCTCGGTGCGCGCGGCGGCCACGCTGGCGTAGCTGGCGCGCAGCAGCTCCACCACGTCCGGGTTGCGCTTGTTCGGCATGATCGAGCTGCCGGTGGTGTACTCGGCCGGCAGCTTCACGAAGTCGAATTCGGCGGTGGTGAACAGCGACAAGTCCCAAGCCATGCGGCGCACGTCCAGCATTGCGGCACCGATCGCTTCCAGTACCGCCATCTCGTACTTCCCGCGCGAGAGCTGGGCATAGATCGGCGACACCTGCATGCGCGCGAAGCCGAGTGCCGCGGTGGTGTGCTCGCGATCGAGCTTGAGGTTCACGCCGTAGCCGGCAGCGGTGCCCAGCGGGTTGGCGTCGATCAACTCGCGCGTGCCGCGGGCGCGGAAGGCGTTATCGATGAAGCCCTCGGCGAAGCCGGCGAACCACATCGCGGTCGACGACACCACCGCGCGCTGCAGGTGGGTGTAGCCCGGCAGCGGTACGGCCGGCTGCGCGGCGCGCTCGAGGCAGACCATCGCGATGGCACGGCAGTGCACTTCAAGCGCTTCGAGCTTCTCCTTCAACCACAGCCGCGTGGCAACCAGGATCTGGTCGTTGCGGCTGCGCCCGGTGTGGACGCGGCGCCCGGCGTCACCCAAGCGCTCGGTCAGGCGAGCCTCGATGGCCGAGTGGCCGTCTTCGTAGCGCTCGTCCAGCACGAAGGTGCCGCTCCTGAAGTCCTCGCCCAACGCATCGAGCTCGCGCTTCAGCGCAGCCGCCTCGTCGGCGCTCACCACGGCGATGTTCGCCAGACCTTCCACGTGCGCCTTGCTGGCCGCAATGTCGTGCAGGAAGAACTCGCGGTCGAGGATCACGTCGTCGCCGGCGAGGAAGCGCATGATGCTGGCGTCGATCTGGATGCCGGTCTTTTGCCACAGCGGCTGCGTCATCGTGAATGGTCCTTGGCACGCGCAACCTGTGCGCGACGGCTTTGATGAAGTCGGGTGGGGAAGCTTTCGCGCACGGGGTGCGTTCCTACATCGGTATCCCGGCGTATTCATCCAGGCCGAGCGCGCGATTGACGTTCTGCACTGCCTGGGTGGCGGCGCCCTTCAGCAGGTTGTCGAGCGTCGCCACCACCACCAGGCGCTTGCGATCCGCCGACAGCGCGAAGCCGCCGACCTCGAC
>JAJZGE010000148.1 GCA_021798675.1 Pseudomonadota bacterium
TCCTCCAGCTTCCTGATCTGGGTGGACAGGGTCGGCTGGCTGACGAAGCAGGCCTCCGCCGCGCGACCGAAATGGCGCTGCTCGGCTAGCGCCACGAGGTAGTGCAGGTCGCGCAGGTTCATGGCGTTTCCGTCATAGGTGATGGCTATGAAACATCATGGTAGCCATTGAGCGACCTGCGCAAGCCGGGGCGGCTGCATGCCTTATGGCACTGGGTGGAAAGTCATGCCGGGCCTAGCGTGCAGGGTTACCTCACACCACGTGGAAGCCGCCATGCGTCGTCACCTTCGTCCGCTCCTGTTCACCGCATTGGCTGCCAGCTGCGGCATGGCTTTCGCCGCCTCCGCCGGCCAGGTTCCCACCGGCCGGCTGCCGTCGTGGGCGGTGCCGCAGTCCTACCGGATCGCCTTCAAGGTCGATCCGGCGCAGGCCGACTTCTCCGGCACCACCACGATCAAGGTGAAGCTGGCCAAGGCTTCCGACCACGTGTGGCTGGACGGCGCTTCGCTGACGGTGTCGAAGGCGACGGTGACCGATGCCGCGGGCAAGACGCACGATGCGAAATACGTGGAAGCCGATCCCAAGGCCGGCGTGGCGCGCGTGGATTTCGGCAGCACGCTGCCGGCCGGCGAGATCACGCTGCAGTTCCACTACACCGCGCCGCTCAACGCGCAGCTGCAGGGCCTGTACAAGGTCACCGACAAGGGGCAGTCGTACGCGATGACGCAAATGGAGCCGATCAGCGCGCGATTCGCGTTCCCGGGCTTCGACGAACCCGGCTTCAAGACCCCGTTCGACATCTCCATCACCCTGCCCGACCACGACGTGGCGGTAGCCAACACCCGGCAGGTGAGCGAGAAGCCCGCCGGCAAGGGCTGGAAGACGGTGAGCTTCGCGCAGACCCTGCCGCTGCCGACCTACCTGGTGGCGTTTGCCGTGGGGCCGTGGGACATCACGCCGACCGCGGAGATCTCGCCCGACGCCTACCGCAGCAAGCCGCTGCCGCTGCGTGGCATCGCCGCCGCCGGCGAGGCGCACCGCATGAGTCACGTGCTTTCCGAAACGCCGAGCATCATCCACGCGCTGGAGAACTACTACGGCTTCGGCTATCCGTGGGACAAGCTGGACTTGCTCGCCGCGCCGGATTTCGCCGCCGGTGCGATGGAGAACCCCGGCCTGGTCACCTTCCGCGACTGGCTGCTGCTGCTCGACAAGGATTCCCCGGCGCGCGACGTGCGCGATGCGTTCAACGACACCGCGCACGAGCTGGCCCACCAGTGGACCGGCGACACCGTGACGCTGGCTTGGTGGAACGACATCTGGCTCAACGAGGCCTTCGCCACCTGGATGCAGCAGAAGGTCACGATGGAAGTCCATCCCGAATACCGCGCCGACCTCGACCGCGTGCTCGGCGCGCAGGGCGCGATGGCCAACGACAGCCTGCTCAGCGCGCGCAAGATCCGCCAGCCGATCACCGGCAACGGCGACATCATGACCGCGTTCGACGGCATCACCTACCAGAAGGGTGCCTCGGTGATCGCCATGTTCGAGAACTACGTGGGCGACAAGACCTTCCAGAAGGGCATGCGCGCCTACATCCAGGCGCACAAGTTCGGTAACGCGAATGCCGACGACCTGGTCGACGCGATCGCCACGGCGGCCGGCAAGGGCGAGGCATTCAAGCATGCGTTCAAGAGCTTCCTCGACCAGTCCGGCGTGCCCTACGTGCAGACGGCGCTGGAGCAGAAGGGCGGCCAGACGGTGCTGGCGTTGAAGCAGAGCCGCTACCTGCCGCTGGGCAGCCATGGCAACAGCCGGCGTATCTGGGGCATCCCGGTATGCGTGCGCTATGGCACCGCCGGCGGCAGCCAGGTGGCCTGCACGATGCTCGACAAGGCCGCCGGCTCGCTGGCGCTGCCCGGTGCCAGCGCGCACACCTGGGTGATGCCGAACGCAAATGCCGCCGGCTACTACCGCTTCAGCCTCGACAAGGGCGAGCTGGCCGCGCTGACCGCCGAGGTCGCCAAGCTGAGCGACACCGAGCAGTTGGCCTACGCCGACGCGATCCACGCCAGCTTCGAGCACGGCGACCTCGATGCCGGCCAGGTGCTCGCCGCGCTGAAGCCGCTCACCGGATCGAAGACCCGCCAAGTGGCGACCGCGCCGCTGGGCCAGCTGGAGTGGATCTATCGCCACGTGGCCAGGACCGCTGCACAGCGTGCGCGGATCGCCGACTGGGTGAAGGCTGCTTACCTGCCGAAACTCGAAGCGCTGGGCTACCAGCGCAAGCCGGGCGAGCCGGAAGACGACTCCCTGTTGCGCAGCACGCTGGCCGGCGCGCTGGGGCTCGACTTCAAGTTACCGGAGGTGCGCGCCGAGCTGCTCAAGCAGGGCGAGGCCGCCTTGCGCAAGAACGCGAACGGTCGCCTGAACCTCGCCGCCGCCAACCCCGACCTGCTCGGCGATGCGCTGGGCGTGGCGGTGCAGACGCAGGGCAAGAGTGCGGTGGATGCGCTGATCGCCGAGCTGCCGCGGACCAGCGATCCCGCGCTGCGCAACGGCATCCTCGGCGGCCTCGCCCGAGTCGAGGATCCCGCGCTGGCCGAACAGGTGCGCGACTTCGCGATCAGCAAGCCGGTGAAGGTGGGCGAGATGGCCTCGCTGCTGCGTGCCGGCCGCGACACGCGCGCCCAGCGCGACGCGCTGTGGGGCTGGTTCACCGGACACTACCCGCAGGTGCTTGCACGCACTGGCAGCTTCGCCGGCGGTTACCTGCCGATGCTGGCCGGCGGTGGTGGTTGCTCCCCTGCCGAAGCGCAGCGGTTGCAGTCGTTCTTCAATCCGCGCATGAACGATGCTGCCGGCATCGCGCGTGGTCTGGCGCAGACCACCGAGTCCATCGAGCTGTGTTCCGCGCTGGCCGCCCGGCAGAACCCGGCCTCGATCACGCGCTGACCATCCCTGCGTTTCCGCTCGCGACAAGCCCCGCCACGGCGGGGCTTGTCGTTTTCGCGGGGCACGCCGTGCGCAGTCGTCGATGCGGCGTCTCGCAAAGTATTGCCGCAGCCGTTGTCGTAGCATGGCCGCCCACCCAACCCACCGACATCGTCTACAGGGGGACGCATGATCGAGCTGGAAATCCAGGCACTCGCGCTGCAACGCGAGGGCCTGCTGATCGAGGTCGGCCGCGTGGCCGCCACCTGCGGTTACACCCTGGTGCGGCAGCGCCAGGTGCAGGATCCGCACGGCACGTTGCTTTCGATGGTTGTGCGCGGTTCGTGGTTCAAGAAGCGCGCCTTGCGCCAGGCGCTGTCCGCGTGCGACCGCCTGGTCAGCTTCGAGCTGTATCCGGTAGTGGAAGGCGAGCAGCGCGAGCATTTCGCCGCCAGCCGCAAGACCGTTTCCAACTACGTGCCGCCGCCGGCGCCCGAGCCCGAGCCCGAGCCTGTCGAAGAGCCGGCCGGAAAGGTTGCCGAGCCGGCCCCGCCTCCGGCCACGCCCGTGGTGGAAAGGCCCGAGCCCGTGCCGGAAGAATCGTTCGAGGCGTTCATGATCGAGCAGCGGCCCGTGCCGGCGCCGGTGCAGGCACCGGCGGAGCCTCCGCCCGCGCCCTTCGTCGAAGTGGTTCCGCTGGAGGCGGACGTGGCCGCTGTGGACAAGGCGCTGGCCTCGCTGGAATACGACTATCCGCGCATCGTGCCGAACCTGCTGAAGCTGGATCGCGCGGTGGCCGAAGGTGCGCGCGAATCGTCCCTGCAGCTTGCCGGGCAGCGCGTCGGCGCCTGGCTGTACGCGCGCGGCCAGACGAAGGGCGGCACGCTGCCGCTGCAGCGGGCGCTGGCCGCGGTCGCGGCGCCCGCGTTGCAGGCCTTGGTCGAGATCGACCTGCAGGGCGACCAGCTGCACATCCGGCACAGCCCGCTGTGCGCGGAGGAAGGGCATTCCGGTTGCAGCTTCTACAGCGGCCTGCTCGAGGGCCTGCTGGCGCCGCTGATCGCCCCGGCGGGCCTGTCGATCTTCCCCGTCTGCTGCCGCAGTTTCGGCGCCGACGATTGCGTGCTGGCCGTTTCGGAGTAACCGCGGACGCAATTCCCTACACTGTGCCGGCCATGCGCGGCACAGGGAGAAGGGGATGCTTGCTCGAGTGATCGGATTGCTGGGTCTCGGCCTGCTGCTGGCTGCACCGTCGCCGGCGCAGGATGTACCGCCGCCGTTGCGCGACTGGCAGGGCTGGGTGCTGCACGACGTGCCGGAGCACGCCTGTCCCTTCCTGGCCGACCGGATGCCCGGCACGGACAGCTACCAGTGCGCCTGGCCCGGCCGCCTGACGCTGGATGCCGGCAAGGATGGCGCGAGCTTCAGCCTGGGCGTGCACGTGGATGCGGCCAGCTGGGTGGCGCTGCCGGGCGGCGGACGCACCTGGCCGCAGGCGGTGACGGCGAACAACCAGCCAGCCGTGGTGCTGCAGCGCGACGGCCAGCCGACGCTGCGGCTGGCGCCCGGCGACTATCAGCTGCGCGGCACGCTGCCGTGGACGGAGCAGCCTGCGCGCCTGCGCGTGCCGCCGGCCATCGGCCTGGTGGCGTTGAGCGTGGACGGTAAGGCGGTGTCGCGCGTCGAACGCAACGGCGACCAGCTCACGCTGGGCGAGGCCGCCGCCGCGCAGCGGGCCGCGGACGCCTTGTCCCTGCGCGTCTACCGCGAACTCAGCGACGGCCTGCCGGCGATGCTGCAGACGCAACTGCAATTCGACGTGGCCGGCAGCGCGCGCGAAGTCGTGCTCGGGCCAGCCCTGCCGGGAGGTTTCGTCGCCACCGCGCTGACGGGCGACCTGCCGGCCAGGCTCGAAGGCGACGGCCGCCTGCGCGTACAACTGCGGCCGGGACACTGGTTGCTGACGCTGCGCGCGCGGGCCACCGCGCCGCTGGAAAAGATCGCGCTGAAATGGCCTGGCGCGCCGTGGCCCCGGCAGGAGACCTGGAGCTATCGCGACGATCCCGCGTTGCGCGGCAGCCGGGTGGAGGGGCGGGGCATCGACGCCGCGCAAGCTGGCGTGCCGGACGAGTGGAGCGACCTGCCCGCCTTCCTGCTCGACGACCACAGCGGATTGACCATCGCCGCCGGCACGCGCGGCGACGAAGGCGGCAAGGGCGACCAGGTCCTTCTGCAGCGCGAGATGTGGCTGGACTTCGACGGCGGCGGCCTGCGCACGGCCGACCACCTCAGCGGCGCGCTGCGCCACCGCCAGCGGCTGGACGTGACCGCACCGTGGCAACTGCAGCGTGCCAGCGAGGGCGGCACGCCGCTGCTGGTCAGCAAGGACAAGGACGGGCACAGCGGCGTCGAGCTGCGCACGCACCAGCTCGATCTGGACGCTGGCCTGCGCCTGCCCATGCACGGCGGCGCGATCCCCAGTTCCGGCTGGCAACTGCCGCTGGAGAGCATCCGCGCCAAGCTGCACCTGCCGTTCGGCTATCGCCTGCTCGCGGCTCCCGGCGCAGACCGAGCGCCCGACACCTGGGTGGCGCAATGGAGCTTGCTCGACCTGTTCGTGCTGGCGTTGGTCGCCTTGCTGGCCGGCCGCCTGCTCGGCTGGCGCTGGGCCATGCTGACCGCGCTGTATCTCGCACTGGGTCGGCACGAGGCCGGTGCGCCGTTGTGGACGCTGGCGCTGGTGCTGTTGCTCGCGCTGCTGCTGCGCGCCCTGCCGGAAGGCCGCCTGCGTGCCGCGTTGCATGGCGTCGCCATCGCGGTGTGCTCGCTCGCCGTT
>JAJZGE010000149.1 GCA_021798675.1 Pseudomonadota bacterium
GGCTATCGCACCTGGACGGACTCACCACCACCTACAACCGCCAGCACTTCATGGACGAGGCGGCGCGCACGCTGCGCCTGCTGGAGAAGCGGCAAGGCATGGCCTGCCTCGCCATCATCGACCTCGACCACTTCAAGCGCGTCAACGACTCACACGGCCACGCCATGGGCGACGAAGTGCTGCGGCGCACGGTCGATGCCAGCCGCGAGCACCTGCGTCCCATCGACCTGTTCGGCCGCCTCGGCGGCGAGGAGTTCGGCATCCTGCTGGTGGACTGCTCGCGCGAGCAGGGCGTCGCCATCGCCGAGCGCATCCGCGCCGCCATCGAGGACACTGAGGTCGAATGCGACGGCATGGTGATCGCGATATCCACCAGCATCGGCCTCGCCTTTACGGATAGTTCCGGCCACGACCTGCGCCGGCTGTGCACCGACGCCGACGCCGCCCTGTACCGCGCCAAACGCGGCGGGCGAAATTGCGTGATGGCGGGCGAGACCATCACGGTTTGATGCCCTCATGGGCTCGGTAGTCCCGTCAATCAGAAGCCAGTGAGTGGAGCAGCATGCTTCGGAAACCAGGCGGGCTGATGCAATGGTGTGCGGCTGCGATCCTGGCTGGATGCCTCTGCCTGCAGGCAGTTGATGCTGCTTCAAGCCATGCCGATACGGATGCCTTGCTCAAGCAGACGCGGGATCTGCAGGTCACCGATCACCGGCGCTCCTTGCAGTTGCTCGCCCAATTCAACCGGCGGATTGCCAGCCTCACACCCGAGCAGCAGTGGCACGTGCGCTTCATGAATGCATGGGAAGCCCAGTACGCCAGCCATTACAAAAAGGCGGAGGCTTTGTACAAGGACGTCATTGCGCACTCGGGCGACCCCAGGCTGGCGTATCGTGCCTCGGCCATGCTTTTGAGCGAGTACGGCATGACGCGGCATTACACCGAGGCGTTCGAACTGGCGAACCGTCTCGCGGAGCAACTACCGCAGGTCAAGGACGCCAAGGTCCGCTATGCGTTATTGCTGAATCTGTCGCAGGCGATGGGGTTGGCCGGTCAAACGGACCTTGCCGTGCACTATGCATCGTTGGCCATGGCGGTTTCTTCTGACGCCGCCCGTCGATGTTATACCGCCGGCATCCTGGTTGACGTGCTGTCGGCGGGTCACCGGTTGAAGCCTGGCGACCGAGTGCTGCGACAGGCATTCGACGCATGTCCGGAAGACACGGAACCGCTTTACAACACGGATATGACGCTTGCACTGGTCGACTTGTATGCCCATGGTGGCAAGCCCCGCAAGGCGCTTGCGTTGCTCGACGGGATCCAGTCGAGGGTGGATGCTTCCGGCTATGTGCCCGACAAGCTTGCCGCGCTGTTGGATCGGGCGTGGGCTTTGGCTGCCTTGGGTGACGACGCCGCGGCCCGGAAAGCGGCGGTGGCGGTGGTCGCGGCAGGGCGGTCGAGCGATTTCGACCATTGGTTGAAAGACGCCTACCAGGTGCTTTACCGCATCGAGAAGAAGGAAGGTCACGCCGCCGCGGCACTCGACGATTACAAGAAGTACGCCGCACTGGACAAGGCCTACCTCAGCGACGTCCATGCGCGCACCATGGCTTACGAAATCGTGCAGCAGCACCTGCTGGCGCAGAAGCTGGAAACGGAAAAGCTGGAACAGCAGAACCAGGCATTGCGCCTGCAGCAGGAGCTGGACGCCATGGCGGCAATGGCCAATCGCCTGTACCTCGTGCTGCTGCTCATGCTGCTGGGCATTGGCGTGGTCTGGATGGCCCTGCTCAAACGCTCGCAGATGCGCTTCGAGCGTTTGTCCCGGACGGATGGCCTGACGGCGGTACTCAATCGCCAGGGCTTCATGGCTGAAGTCAGTGGCATCTTGCAGCGGCCCGGACACAAGGTGGGGACGGCCTGCCTCATCTATCTCGACCTGGATCACTTCAAGCACATCAACGATGCCCATGGCCATGCCGTGGGTGACGAGACCTTGCGTCGTGTCGCCGAAGCCTGCCGCCAACAGCTGCGTCCGGACGACCTGCTTGGCCGACTGGGTGGCGAGGAGTTCGGCATCCTGCTGCAGGAGTGTGCACGCGAACAGGGCAGGCAGGTCGCCAACCGCATCCGTCGCGCCATCGAGCTGGTGACAGTGGAGTTCGACGGCCTCGCGGTGGCGGTGACCGCCAGCGTCGGGCTGGCTTGTACCGACAGCTCCGGCCACGACCTGTCCGCACTCTGCGCCGCCGCGGACGCCGCGCTCTACCGTGCCAAGGAGCGTGGCCGAAACTGCGTGGTGGCCGATGATGGCGGCGACGCGGCGATGGCGTGAGGCACCACCGTGTTCAGTGCACGCCCACCAGCTCCACGTCGAACACCAGCGTGGCGTTCGGCGGCACGGTGTCGCCTGCACCACGACTGCCGTAGGCCAGCCGGGCGGGAATGACCAGGGTGCGCTTGCCGCCCACGCGCATGCCGCGGATGCCCTGGTCCCAGCCCGCGATCACCTCGCCCCCGCCCAGCGTGAAGTGGATCGGCTCGCCGTTTTCCTCCGAGCTGTCGAACTCGGCGCCATGGTGGTTCTTCGCGCGCGCGTCGTACAGCCAGCCGGTGTAGTTCACCTCGACCACGTCGCCATTGCGGGCCACCGTGCCGGTGCCGATCACGCGGTCGATCTTCTGCAGCGACGTGATCGTGCCTCTTGCCCATGCGGGCAGCGCGATGAGGGCGAGGGCGAGCGTGACGGCGAGCAGCAGGCGGCGCATGCGGTGGCTTCCAGGGTTGCGGTTGCGCGCAGTCTAGCGACGGTTGGCAGGCATGGCGCCGGTCCGGGGCGTCGGTTCGCGCCACGGAAGGATGGTCAGTGCGCGAGTTGCCCCTGCACCTCGTTGATCGAATCGCGGATGCGCTTGGAGAACACCGAGTCGAGATGGTGGATCAGCACCAGCCGTTCGGTGGCGCGGGTCATCGCCACGTAGAGCAGGCGCGCCTCGTCCGCCTCGCGCTGGCCCTCGTGCGGCAGCGAACCCAGGCCGGGCACGATCACGAAGGGGAATTCCAGGCCCTTGCAGGAGTGCATGGTGAGCAGCTTCACGCTGTCCTTCACCACGAACAGCGCCTGCTTGCCGCGCTCGTCGGCGAGGCTGGAGGGGATGCCGATGCGCTCCAGTGCCTCGTGCAGCTTCTCGCCTTCCCAGTTGTTGCGGTAGATCACCGCCATCTCGCCCCACGGGCGGCCATGCGCGCGTTCGTCGCGCAACTGGGCGATCAGGGCGTCGAGCTGGGCGGCGGCGGTGTCGGTGCGGATCAGTTCGGGCAGTGGGCCGCGGCGTCCGGCGCTTTCCGGGGCGATCAGCGGCACGCCATCGTCGTCCTCGACGCGCGTGGCGAGCAGTTCGCTGGCAAAGTTGCGCGCCACCGCGAGGATCTCCAGCGTGTTGCGGTAGTTGAGCCTGAGGATGGTGGTGCGGCCCTGCGCCTGCACGCCCAGGCTCTTCCAGCTGATGCGGCGGCGGTCGGCCTTGCCGTAGATGTTCTGCGCGTCGTCGTACAGCACCAGCAGCGAGTTGGTGGCCGGGTCGATCATCTGCACGATCAGCTTGTACCAGTCCGGCTCGAAGTCGTGGCCTTCGTCGATCAGCACGGCACCGTACTGGAAGCGCGGGATCTGGCCCTTGTCCACGCCCTCGATCACCCGCTCCACCATCGCGCCGAAGAAGTTCTCGCCCTTGGGAGGCAGTTCCACGTGGTAGCTGGTCAGCATGCGCCGGCACCAGCGGTGGAAGTTGTAGACCTGCACCTTGTCGCCGAGGCCGCGTTCGCCGATCAGCTGTTCCAGCCGTGCCGCCAGCGTCTTGTTGTAGCAGAGCACCAGGATCGGCCGGCTCATCGAACGCGCCAGCTGCATGGCGCGGAAGCCCAGGATCATGGTTTTGCCGGAGCCGGCCACGCCGTGGATGATGCGGTGTTCGTCGCCCAGCGAGCGCGCCAGTTGCTCCTGCTGCGCGTCCATCACCTTCACCAGCTCGGGGATCTCCAGCGCGCGTGCGTCCTTGCCCTCGTCGGCGGCGAACAGGCCGAACTGGCCGCTGCCCGGCTCCACGCGGATCTCGGGGAACAGGTGCCAGCGCACGCGGTCGATCTGCGGCAGGGTGAGCGCCACCGGAAACACCTGCGGGAACATCGCCCACAGGCGCTCCTGGAAGGCTTCGGCGTCCACCGTCTCGTACAGCTCGTCGCGGCAGATCACCAGGTGGGCGGGGATCACCGCGTCCAGGCCGCCCTCCTCGAACTGCTTGCGCGTGATGTTGGCCAGTACCACACCCCAGGCCCACGGCATGATCAGCTTGCCGGCGTGGCGGTGGCCTTCGGGATAGCGCAGCGCCGGGTCGCGCTCCAGCACCACGCCGACCTCCAGCGCATAGGCGCGTGCCTGCAGCAACGGGTTGGTCGCGGTGGTCAGGCCGCGCTCGGTGACCAGGGTGAACTGGGTCTTGTCGGCGTGGCGGATGGTGTCGGCCTTCCAGTCCTTCACCTCCAGCACCAGCAGGCCGCGGCGCGGGTGGAACACCACGAAGTCGGGCTGGCGCTGCTTCAGGCCGACCGGCACGTCGTACCAGAGCAGGTAGTCGTCTTCCAGCTTCTGTTCCAGCCGTTCCGAGACGCGCTTTTCGCCGCCGGTCATGCGCGGCAGGCAGCTGTTGCGGGAGGGTATGAGCGTGGCCATGCCGGCTTCCGTGAGGTGCTTGCCGGAAAGTAGCCGAACGGCCGGGGCTGTCAACGGCGGCGCCGGGCAGGCGAAAAATGTGATGGATATCTCAAGTTGGCCTGCGAATGACCGATAATGGCCCGACATACCGGACGCGGGCCCTGGGGAGGGCGGATGCCTGTCTTGGTGCAAAGTTTGTCGCTGCTTGGCGCCATGCAGGCGGCAACGGTGGCCTTGATGCTGTGGCTGGGGGTGCGTTCGGACGCGAGCCGCGCCGTGCGCAGCCTGCACCTGCGCGCCAGCGCGCTGGCGGTGGAGGCCGTTGGCTATGCCGCGTTGGCGTTTCAGGGCTACCTGCCGCACGACGTCCTGCTGCTGGGCGGCAATGCGTTCAATCTGCTGGCGCAGGCGATGAGCGTGATCGCGTTGCGCATGCTGCTGAACGTACCGCTGCGCTGGCGCGAGACGATCGCGGTGGGCGTGCTGGGCTGGGCGGGCGTGTCCTGGTTCGCCGTCGTGCAGCCCGACTACCCCAGCCGCGTTTTGTGGGGGTCGGTGGCGATCGGCTGCTTCCTGTTGCTCAACATCGATGCACTGCTGCATGACCGTCGCGGGCGCTGGTCGCGGGCGCGCTATGCCCTGCTGTGGATTTTCATGCTGTCCCTGCTGCTGCTGGTGTGGCGCAATGGCGTGATGTGGCTGTCGCCCACGCCATTGGGCAGCGTGCTCGTGCCCAGCCCGGTCAATGTGTTCTGGGTGCTGCTGTCGGGCATGCAGTCGCTGTTCTACGGTCTGGGTTTCCTGTTGCTGTACAACGAGTTGCTGCAGCATGAACTGCATGCGATGGCGCGCGTCGATTCGCTGACCGGGGTGCCGAACCGGCTGGCGCTGGAGGAGCGCTACGCAGGCATGCTGCCGGCGCCCGGTGCCGCGCATGCGCCGTTCTGCCTGCTGCTGCTGGACGTCGACCACTTCAAGAACGTGAACGACCGCTTCGGCCACGACTGTGGCGACAAGGCGCTGAGGGCGCT
>JAJZGE010000150.1 GCA_021798675.1 Pseudomonadota bacterium
GCTTCTACTCGCAGCGGCTGCGGCAGGCGCTGCGCGAGGTGCGAAACCATGAGGGCACGCTGTGGGGCGTGACGCAGGAAATCCTCGCCAGCGTGCAGGTGGTGCAGGCGTTTGCGCGCGAGTCGCACGAGGACGATCGCTTCAGCGAGCACGCCAGCAAGAGCCTCACCGCCAGCCTGCATGCCAACCGCGTGCAGGCGCGCTATGGCCCGAGCATGAACCTGGTGATCGCGGTCGCCACCGGGGCGATCATCTGGTACGGCGCGGCCAGCGTGATCCGCGGCGCGCTGACGCCGGGCGATCTGCTGATTTTCCTGGCGTATCTGCGCGGCATCGCCACGCCCGCGCGCCAGCTGGCGAAGACCGGCCGGGTGATCGGCCGCGCCGGCGTGGCGCTGGAGCGGATCGGCGAATACCGCGCGGAAACGCCCAGCGTGGTCGACCCCGAGGGCACCAGCGCGCCGCCCGCACGGGCGCAACGGCTCGAATTTGCGGAAGTCGGATTCGGCTACCGGCCCGACCAGCCCATCCTGCAGGACATCAGCTTCGTGCTGGAGGCGGGCAAGACGATCGCGCTGGTCGGCCCCACCGGCGCGGGCAAGAGCACCATCGCCAGCCTGATACCGCGCTTCTACGACCCCACCGCCGGATCGATACGGCTGGACGATCGCGATCTGCGCAGCCTGCCGCTGAACTATCTGCGCCGGCAGGTGGCGATGGTGCTGCAGGAGCCCGCACTGTTCCAGGCAACGATCTGGGAAAACATCGCCTACGGCCGCGAGGGCGCCCAGCGCGCGGATGCGGTGCGTGCGGCGCGCGAGGTCGGCGTCGATCAGTTGATCGAGCAGCTGCCCGGCGGCTACGACGGCATGGTCAGCGAGCGCGGGCTCAGCCTCTCCGGCGGGCAGCGGCAGTGCATCGCGATTGCGCGGGCGATGCTGTGCGATGCGCCGGTGGTGATTCTGGATGAGCCCAGCAGCAGCCTGGATGCGCGCACCGAGCGCGAGCTGATGCTGGCGCTGGCGCGGCTGGCCTCGCGTCGCGCGGCGCTGGTGATCGCACACCGGCTCTCGACGGTGATGAATGCTGACCTGATCCTGGTGCTGGAACGTGGACGCATCGTCCAGCGCGGCACTCATGCGCAGCTGCTGGCGACGGGCGGGCTGTACGCCAGCCTGTGGCAGGCACTGCGTGACGACACCCCCTCTCCCAAACTCCGAATGGTCGCCCCATGAATTCTGCCGGCAACGCTGCCCGCACCATGCGTCTCCTCCCGTGCGCGTGCGCGCTGGTGTTGTTCGCCGCCAGCACGCGACCAGCCCACGCCGATCCGTGGATCCCGGCCGCGGGTCACGGCGTCGTCGATCCGATGCTGCGCTACTTCAGCGCCAACCACGCATTTTCGCCGACGCATTTCGGCAGCAGTACCTATCCGTCCTCGCAGCAACGCGAGACGCAGCTGCGCATCACCGGTTCGCAGGGCATCGGCCACGGCCTCTCGATCGAGTACGACCTGCGCGGCGGCGCTGTGCAGGACACCCGTCATCACGCCGGCCAGCAGGTCGTCAGCCGCGCCAGCGGCCTGGAAGACCAGGTGATCGGTTTGAACTACGGGCTGCGTCAGACCCAGTCCTTCGCCGACTCGATTACCCTCAACGCGGTCTTGCCGACCGGCTCCACCAGCCAGTCGCCAGCGCTGGGCTCGGGCAAGGCGGCGATCGAACCGGACTACCAGGTCGGTATCGCCCGCGGTGCGATGTTTGCGACGCTGATGGCCGGGCCGCGCGTGTTTCTTGACGGGGGCGCCGTGCAGCTGCGCAGCTCGCTCTCGCTCGGCTACCGGGTGGCGCCGCGGTTCCGGGTCAGCGGCTCGGTGTTCTACGTGCGCACGTTGCAGCGTCAGCAGGTGGTAGCCCTGGCCGACCGCGGCGAAATCTACAACCTGCTGCGGGTGGGCGCGAAGCTGGAATATCTGCCCGCCGGTCGCTTGCGCCAGTGGCGTCCGTTCATCGGCTACGAAGACTCGCTCGCCGGCAAGGGCATCCATGCCGGCCGGCGCATCGTCCTCGGCCTTGCCGTGCACTATTGAGCGCCATGACGGATGCGAGCATTCCGCTGTTGCTGGCGCGCCACGGGCAGACCGAGTGGAGCCGCAGCGGGCGCTATCAGGGTCGCTGCGATCCCCCGCTGATCGACGAGGGCCGCGCGCAGGCGCTGCAGATCGGCATGCGCGCACGCGGGCAGGGCGTGCGCTCGATTCTGAGCAGCCCGCTGCGCCGCGCCCGCGAGACCGCTGAGATTGTGGCCGCCACGCTGGGGCTGGACGCCCCGCGGGTCGACGCGCGGTTGATCGAGCTGGCCTACGGCGCGTGGGAGGGGCTGACCCAGGCCGAGGTGCGCGCGCGCTGGCCAGATCAGCTGCGTCAGTGGAAGCGCGTGCCGGATACCGCGGCGCTGCCGGGCGGCGAGAGTCTCGCCGACCTGCGCCAGCGCTTGCAGCAGTTTCTGCAGGACCCGGAATGGACGGCGCACGATGGCAGCGTGCTGATCGTCAGCCACGCCGGGCCGATTCGCATCGCGCTGCTGGAGGCCGCCGGGATGCCGCTGGGCATGTTCCGGAACATCCCCGTGGCCACCGGTTCGCTGCACGCGTTGACGCTGCACCGGCGTCACGGAAACAGCAGCCATTCAACCCAACTTGAGGAGCAAAAACCATGCGCATTGCAATGATCGGTGGTGGCTATGTGGGCCTGGTCTCGGGCGCCTGCCTGGCCGACATCGGCAACGACATCGTGATTGTCGAATCCGATCCTCGGCGCTATGCGGCGCTATGCCAGGGGCGCATGCCGATTTACGAGCCCGGCCTCGAGGCGCTGGTGAGCGCCAACATCCAGGCCGGCCGGCTGCGTTTCGACAACCAGCTGCAGAGCGCGCTGCACGGCGTCGATGCGGTGTTCCTGGCCGTCGGCACGCCGTCGCGACGCGGTGACGGGCACGCGGATCTGACCCACGTGTTCAGCGCCGCCGAGCAGGTTGCGGCGGCGCTGGACAGCCCGGTCGTGCTGGTCACCAAGTCCACCGTGCCGGTAGGCACCGGACGCCGGCTGGCGGAGCGGATGCTGGAACTGCGGCCGGATCTGCACATCGAGATCGCATCCAACCCCGAGTTTCTGCGCGAGGGCAACGCGATCGAGGACTTCATGCGGCCCGATCGCGTGGTCATCGGTACCGAGAGTGCGCGGGCGCGCGCGGTGCTCGGCGAAATCTACCGTCCGCTGCAGCTGCCCGCGGACGCGCTGCGGTTCACCGGACTGGAGAGCGCCGAGCTGATCAAGTACGCAGCCAACGCGTTCCTGGCGATGAAGATAACCTTCATCAACGAGATGGCGGATCTGTGCGAAAAGGTCGGTGCGAACGTGCGTGACGTCGGCCACGGTATTGGCCTGGATCGCCGGATCGGGCCGAAATTCCTCGAGCCCGGTCCGGGCTACGGCGGCTCGTGTTTCCCCAAGGACACGCAGGCGCTGATGCGGATTGCGCAGGAGGCGGGCGCGCCGCTGCGGCTGGTGGAAACGGTGGTGAGCGTGAACGATGCGCGCAAGGCGGGCATGGCCGGGCGGATCATCGCAAACTGCGGCGGATCGGTGCGCGGCAAGCAGATCGCCCTGCTCGGCCTCACCTTCAAGCCGGATACGGACGACATGCGCGATGCCCCCGCACTGAGCATCGTGGATCGTCTGCTGGCGGAGGGCGCACACGTGCGCGCGTTCGATCCGGTCGGCATGGCGCAGGCGCGCCCGCTGCTGCCCGAGAGCGTGCAGTACTGCCGCGACGTGATCGAGGCCGTCGACGGCGCCGATGTGCTGGTGGTGGTCACCGAATGGGACGCCTTCCGCAGCATTTCGCCCGCATGGCTGCACACGGTAATGCGTGGCAAGCTGGTGGTGGATCTGCGCAATATCTTCGATGCGGAGGCGATGCAGTGCGCCGGACTTTCCTATCACTCGATCGGGCGACCTGCGGTCCACCCGGTGCCGCGGTTGCATCCACTGCCGCTGCGCCAGGCGGCTGCGATGCGCCAGCCGGGTGCGCTGGGCGGCGCGCAGCCGCTGCCTCTGTCCTGATCCGCCCGGTACTGGTCGCGCAGCGTGCGCGCCGGGCACGACCCGGTGGGCTCTGATTGAACAAATTGTTCACACGCGGCGCCGCGCGCGGCCCTACCTTGAACGCAGCAGCGATTGGCTGGATCGGATCCCTCGCGGTGTGCACGAGAATCAGCGCTGACCAGGTCGTGCACATGCATAGCCATGCTGCCAGCAGCGGACCCGCGGCGTGACGGCTCGCTCGGCCCTGCTGCGTGCGTTCTTCTGGATGCTGCTCGGCTCCATCGCCGTGATGGGGGCGCTGTCGTTTGTCGAGTTTCGCCGCGCCCTGCAGTCGGAGATTGCCGACAATCTCCAGTTCGGCGCCGGCGCGGTGAAGGAGCGCATCGATACGTTCCTGTTCACGCAGATGGAAAGCATGCGGGTCTGGCGCAACCTGCAGGTGATGCAGGACATCCGTGTCAACGACGTCGACAAGCGTATTTCCAACTTTCTGTCCGAGCTGCAGGCAGGCCAGGGCAGCATCTACCAGACCCTGCTGTGCACCGACACTTCCGGCCGCGTGGTGGCGGCGACAGATCGTGCACTGATCGGAAAAATGGCGCCCTCGATCCGCGCCTGGCAGCAGATGCCCGATTCAAAGCTGAAGGACGTGTTCATCGCGACCAGCTACCAGCCCGGCGGTGAGGCGGTGGTTTTGCGCACGCTGATCCCCAACGCGTTTGGCCGCGGCAACCTTGGCATGCTGTATCTGACGGTGGACTGGGGCGCCGTGCAGGGGTTGCTCGACAAGGCCGCCGCCGACGGGCCGCGCAGCCTGCTGCTGCTGGACGCGCAGGGCCGGGTGATCGCCGCATCGAGCGCGCTGCGTGAACGCCTGCGCCTGCCCCATCAGCGCATGCTGCACTGGGCCGTACCCGCGGTCGGCGTGACTTCGTATATCCATGATGGCGCCGCTCTCGGCTACCGCTCGCTGCTGGTCGGTGCCGCTGCCTCCAGCGGCGACCCGCAGTTCAAAGGGCTGGGCTGGCACATTCTGATGATCGAGCGGACCAGCGAGGCGTTTCGCCCGGTCTGGCGCATGCTGTGGGGCATGCTGGTGGTGCTGCTGCTGACGCTGGCGCTGGGTCTGTGGCTGGCGTCGAGACTGGCCGGCCGCATCGCGAAACCGATCGTCGACCTGACCGAATTCACGCGGCGCTTCCGCCAGGGTGATGAGACCCTGCCGAGCGCGCCGGTCACCACGATAACCGAGGTCACAGAGCTGTTTCGCGCCTACGTCGACATGATCCAGGTGCTGGATCGCTCGCGCGAGCAGGTGGTGCGCGCCGGCAAACTTGCGGTGGTGGGCGAGATGGCGGCGGTGATGGTGCACGAGATCCGTACGCCGATGAGCATCGTGCGCAGTTCGGCGCAGCTGCTGGCCCGTCACACCACGCTCGGTGAGCGCGAGCGCGAACTGATCGGATTCATCCTGAGCGAGACCGAACGGCTCAATCCGCTGGTGAACATGCTGCTGGAATGCGCCCGGCCGAAGTCGCCGGATTTTCGTCCGCAGGACATGCATGCCATCGTCGACAGCGTACTCAACCTGATCGCGTCACGGGCCGAGGTCGCCGGCGTGCATCTCGAGC
>JAJZGE010000151.1 GCA_021798675.1 Pseudomonadota bacterium
CTCGAGGCCCGACGGAACGCGGTACCAGCTCGGTCTTGGCCAGCCAGGCGACGATGAGCAGCGCCAGCAACAAACCGATCAATCCGAAACCTGCACGCATGGCAGTTCACTCCCATTCGATCATCAACGAGTCACGCAAGTCCGCGTGATTAAAGGGATTGGCTTTGATCGACATGGGTCTTTACCGTCGCTTTTACCGTCAGAAAAACACGCCCTTTGCTGGCGCGGGTTTGCGCGGCATCGGCTCATGATCAATCAGCGCCTAGGATAGCGCAGCCAGCCGCGTGGCGAGCAAGTCAGCTTGCTCGGCGAATTTCCTCGCATCGGTCTTCTGCAACTGCGCCAGGTTGTGCAGCTTCCATCGGATGCCCGGCAGTTGTTCAAGGTGCGCGATGCCCAGCAGCGACCACTCCGGCTCGCCGGTGGCCAGCGACAACAGAAAGCGCCGCTCGTTGTCGTCCAAGCCCTGCTGGATTTCGCGCACCATGCGTTCTCGCGCGACGAGCAACGCATCGAGCGGCACCGGCTCGGCCGTCATGCCTTGGAAGTTGTGCTCGTAGTCGTGTCGGATGTCTCGCAGCGGCGTGAACAGCACTTCATGGATCGGCCGGTTGCTGCTGGATAGGTAGACCACGAAAGCGCGCCGGATGCCGGGCGTGATGCCCTCGTGCGCAAAGAGCTGCATCACGTCGAACAGGTCGCGCGGATGCTGCCGATCCAGTGCCGCCACCAGCTTGCCGCCGTACACGTCCTCCAGCGACACCACAGGGATCTCCAGATCAGCCAGCAAGGTGTCGCGTGCGGCCGGCGTGAGCGAAGCGCGACGGACCGGTTGCACCGTGCCGCGCATGACGAAGTTGACTTCGACCTTGACCTGAATCGAGCCACGACGCACCAGCAACTTCGTCTCCCCTGCTGCTGCTGCTGCCGGCGCGTGTGTCTGGAACCCTCGCTTCTTCAACCGTTCGGCAGCTTGTCTGACGGCCTCGTTGATGCGCGTCAGCGCCTCGTCACGCGGCAGCGTGTGATCGGGAAAGACCAGATCGAGATCGACCGACAGACGCGGCATATCGCGCACGAACAGGTTGATCGCGGTGCCACCCTTCAACGCGAACGTGTCGTCCACGAACACCAGCGGTGCCACCTGCGTCAGCAGGCGCGCGGTATCGAGATAGGTCTGATTCACGGCTTGAGCACCAAGAGGCCATCGGCGGATCGAGACACCCAGGGCCGGTCGCTACCCGTCGGTAGCGTAGCCGGGTCGAGCTTGGCCGCCCAAGGCAGCGATGCCTCGCGCCCGAGTTGCAGGCACAGCCGCACCGTCTTGATGTTCGTGCAGTGCTGCAACAGCTCGCGCAGCACGTCGGCGCGCAGGCTGTACGCGCTTTCGACGAGTTCGCGGGCTTCCTGCAAGGACTGGCGCACGCCGACTTCGCTCAACAGTTCCAGCAAGGCGCGCTCCGGCGCCGACACCTTCGGCGCTCCGCTGCGCTGCTCGAACGGGCCGACGTGCAGCAAGGCGGCCGGCTGCTCATCGAACAGGCGCTTGCGGTGGTACTCGGCCGGGAAGCGTTCGGTGAACCATTCCGGCAGACGAGCGGCCGTCCATCCATACAGATGCAGCACCGGCTGCTGCGACACGTACTGGCGCACGCCATACCAGTCGAGCGCCGACTTGCCGCCGACGTGCAAGCCCTCGAACCTGCGCTGCAACAGCAGCAGGCTGGGATGCAGGGCCAGGGTGTCGCTCGGGCGACCGAACACCCCGCGGGCCAGGCGCGTGAGCCAACCCGCCCGGACGTAGTGGACGGCCAGGTCCGCGGAGATGCCCAGTGCCGCCAGGTCCTCCGAGGTCAGCGGCGTCCCCGGTGCCAGCCGGGTGTAGAGCGCATTTAGCTTGCTTGAATTAGTCGTAGCCATACTACGACTTCTACATCTTTTCCAAGCGAAGGTCAATTTGATATGGTGCATCCAGTCGTAGTTTTGATACGACAATAGCAACATATCCAAAGTCTCACCCCTTCGGCACAGCCGCGCGGGATGACGGTCGGGTGTCGTCTCCCCTGCCCCGCCTGAACCCTCGATCCCCCGCGATGAACGCTTCCAGCATGTGCGGAATCAGCGTCGTCGCATCGACCGCTTCACCGTAGGTCTGCGCGTGCAGTTCGGCATAACGGTCGAGGTCGGCCTTGAGGGCGACCGGGCACGCGAAGGTCAGCTTGACGTTCTCGGTCTTGGGCAGCGGCCCTAACCGCAGCTTGCGCACCGTGCTCATCGTGAAGTTCCTCGGTTGAAGAACAATGGCTGGTACGGTCGCAGCACCAAGTCGCGGTTGACGATGATGCGCACCGGCAGGCCCGGCCGCTCGGTCAGCGTTGGTTGGATGTTGAGATTACGCCTGGTCATCTCCTGCCCGACTTGATTCACGCTGTCCTGCAGGCTGTCGCGCCCGGCGACGATGACGCGATCACCGTTGCGGTTCTCCGGTGCGGCCAACTCGGCCCCGACGCCCAGTAGCGTGGTCAATGCCGCGCCGGCGAAGACGCGATCCCAATGCCAATCGACACCATCTTCCAGGCCGGCATAGCCGGCCGGGTCGGTCCCGGCCAGGTTGTCCAGCGTCAGCGAGGACGTGTCCGGCAGGATGATGCGGTTCCACACCACCTGCACGCGGCTCTGCCCATAGGCGACCTGGCTGTTGTATTTGCCGAAGATGCGCGAACCCTGCGGGATCAGCAGATAGCGGCCGGTCGCAGTGTCGTACACCGGCTCCGTCACCGTGCCAATCACGTCGCCCGGCAGGTCGGACTTGATGCCTGTCACCAGCGCCGCGGGGATCACCGTCCCGGCCATCACCTGATACGGCGAAGTCGGCATTTGCAGATTGCCGGAATTACGGGTTTCCGTGGTTCCGGCTTTCTGGAACGCCTCTTTCTGGTCTTGCCGGTTCTGCACGGCGGTCGGGTCGGCGGGCTGGGCCGCCGTCGAGGCCGGGCCGGCGGCCTGCGGGTCGAAGCCCGCGAGGCCGGACGGCGACGCGGCCGAAGCGGTCTGCGTGGGCGCAGCTGCGGCGCGTTGGTTGCTGGAGCGGAAGAACACCGATGATCCCGCTGCCGCTTCGGCCTCCTTGCGCCGAGCGTCCCGCTCGGCCGCGCCCGGGTCCTGGCCGGGCGGCGTGTAGCTCGCCACGGCCGGCTGCTGTGACTTCACGATGGCCGGCCCCAAGTCGCCGGGCAACGGTGGCCCCAGCTCGGGCACCTTCGGCGGCAGCTTGGAGTAGTCGGCGGGAAGCTGGTCGAGTCCTTCGGAGCGGGACACGCGATCGACGTTGTAAAGCTCGGCTGGCTCGTTGCCGCCGCGCCGATGCGTCGGCTGCAACGACCACATGGTTGCGCCCAGCACCGCAACGCCGAGGCCGCCGGTCAGCAGCGCCAGCGTGCGCCGATTGAGGCGCGTTACCGGGCGCGGCTGCGCACGCAGCGCCACGTTCTCAGGCGCGATCTTTGGCGCAGCGTCGGGGATGGGCACGTCCGGGGTGTCGTCCTGGCTCATGGTCATTTCCCCTTCGTACCGTCCGTGCGCTCGATGCGCACCACGTCGCCCTTGTCGCCGCCCAGGCGCAGTTCGGCCGCGCCGAACAGCCGGTCCACGATGTAGTACGGGGCGCGGAAGCGGTAGTTCACCAGTTGCCCGTCACCCTGCGCGCCGATGACGAACAGCGGAGGCAGCTCGCCTTGCGCGATGCCAGGAGGGAACTGGATATAGACCTTCTCGCCGTCATCGAAAGCGCGCAGCGGCTTCCAAGGCGGATTACTGCCGCTGACTGCGTAGCGAAAGCGGATCTTCTCCAGCGACAGGCCGGTATCAACCGGCGCGGTCGCCTGCGCGGCCTGCGCCTGGCGCTGCAAGGCCAGCATCCGGTCCTTCGGGTAGTCCCAAGACACCGACGCCATCCATGCCTTGTCGGTCGAGGTCAGTTCCAGCAGGTATGTCCTGCGATTCGTAGTGACGACCAGATTGGTCTTGAGGCCCGACCGAGTGGGCTTCACCAGCACGTTGACGCGCAGCTCGTTGCCCGCGCCGCTGGACGTATCGCCGACGATCCAGCGCACCGTGTCGCCAGCGGCGACCGTCACCAGTTCTTCACCGGGCTGGAGCGAAATCATGGTGACGCGACCCGGCGCGGCGTAGACCTGATACAAGGCGCCATCGGTGAAGGGCCACACCTGAATCGCGTTGACGTAGCCCTCGCGCGTGGGTGCGATGCGTGCCTCGGCGTTCGCACGCGACACACGCACCGTCTCGTCGGCAGGTTCGGGCGCAGGCTTGGCCTCGTCCGCGTCCGGCAGCGGCTTCATCTGCGCCGGCATCGGCAACACCTTCGGCATCTCCACCACTTCCACCGGCTTCGGTGGTTCGGGCAGCGGCTGCGCCAGCACCGGCTCATCGAGCGAGATACGCGGCGGCGCCTTGCCCTGCGAGGCGCAGCCCAGTAGTGACGACGTGGTGGCCGCCAAGGTCAGCACGAAAGCGTAAAAGCGGAAAGACGGGTTCATGGCTTGGCTCCTTCGGACGCATCGAGTTCGCGGCTCCACGACAGGCCGTTGACGTAGATGCCCAGCGGGTTCTTGCGCAGGCGTTGTTCAGTGCGCGGGGTTTGCAGGACGATGGAAACCACGGCGTTCCAGCGTTGGGTGCCAGCGGGTGCGCCGTTGACGTATCGCTGCTCCGTCCAGCGCACGTTGAAAGACGAATCGCTGGCGCGCACGACGCTGGTGATCTGCACCGTCACCGACTCTTTGCCGACACGCGCGAACGGATCGTTCGTGCGCGCGTAGTCGTTGAGCACCGCCGCGCCGCGGTCGGTGGTGTAGTCGTAGGCATCGAGCCAGTTCTGCCGCACGACGATGGGGTCGATGGAGAGCGAGCGAACCAGCGTGATGAAGTGCGCCAGGTGGTAGGCGATCTGCGCATCCGCCGGGCGGTATGGCGTGGCGGCTTCACCGACCGCGCGCACCTGGCCGGCGTTGTCCACCTCCACCACATAGGGCGTGACGATGGACTGCGCCGAGCGCCAGACCAAGCCGCCCGCCATCAGCAACGCGAGAGCGAGACAGCCGAAGGCCATCAGCCGCCAGTTCTTCGCCTGCACGCGGGCCGAGCCGATACGCTCGTCCCACACCTGCGTGGCGGCTTGATACGGGGTGGCAGGCTGCGGCGTATCGGCGTAGCGCACCTGCGGTCGTTTGAATCGCATGGCTGGTTCTCCTCAAGAATTGCTTTATTCATCGGGATGGCCCAGGCTCGGGCCTTGCGCCGAGCCGCCGCCGTCCCCGCCGCGCAGCGTGTGCGCGGCGGTGGTCGCGGCATGGGCGATCTGCTGGCGGCGGTGCAGCCGCTTGGCCCACGCGGGCTGTTGTTGATCGGCGGCAGCCGAAGATGGACCGGCTTCGGATGCGCCCGTTTGGGCAGGCGCGCCAGCAGCCTTGCCACCATCGCCGCGGAATGCACCGGCAACCCGTTCGCCGAATGCGCGTGCGCTGGCTGCGACCTTCTGCCCGGCGGCCTGCGCGCCAGTCCTTGCGACATTGCCTACACCTGCGGCAGCGCCCTTGAAGCCGCCGCCCGCAGCAGCGGAACCGGCCTGAAATGCCGACCGCGCGCTGTTGGCAGTCGAGGCGGCGGCACGCGCGCCGCTGCCAATGGCGCTGGCGGCGGCCGGCGCCAT
>JAJZGE010000152.1 GCA_021798675.1 Pseudomonadota bacterium
AGCCGGGATGTCCAGGTAATCCAGGCCGTTGTCCTGACGGGCCGGAGCCTCGGCGCGCGGATTGCCGCCGTACGCCGCTTCCGGCTGGGCGTAGTCCACCACTTCGTTGCCGGTGCCGGTACGCAGCACCACCGGACGTGGACGCTGGCGCATCTCCACCTGCTTGGTTTCCACGGCGCGCACGCTCTGGCGCGAGTTTGCGCGGTTGAGACCGGTGGCGACCACGGTGACGCGGACTTCGTCCTTCAGCTCCGGGTCGAGCGAGGTGCCGATCACCACGGTGGCGTCTTCGCTGGCGAAATCGTTGATGACGCGACCGATCTCGTCGAACTCGCGCATGGTCAGGTTGGGGCCGGCGGTGACGTTGACCAGGATGCCGCAGGCGCCATTCAGGTTGACGTCCTCCAGCAGCGGGTTCTTGATCGCCTGCTCGGCCGCGGCCTGCGCACGATCGTCGCCGCTGGCGACGCCGGTGCCCATCATGGCGAGGCCCATCTCGCTCATCACGGTACGCACGTCGGCGAAGTCGACGTTGATCAGGCCCGGCGCGGTGATCAGGTCGGCGATGCCCTGCACCGCGCCCTGCAGCACGTTGTTGGCGGCCTTGAACGCGTTGACCAGGGTGACTTCGCGGCCCAGCACGCTGATCAGCTTCTCGTTCGGCACGGTGATCAGGGAGTCGACGTGCTGCGACAGGTCCTCGATACCCTTCTGCGCCACCTGCATGCGGCGGCGGCCTTCGAACGGGAACGGCTTGGTGACCACCGCCACGGTGAGGATGCCCTTCTCCTTGGCCAGCTGCGCCACCACCGGTGCCGCGCCGGTACCGGTGCCGCCGCCCATGCCGGCGGTGATGAACACCATGTCGGCGCCTTCCAGCATCGCCTCGATGCGCTCGCGATCCTCCAGCGCGGCCTGGCGGCCGACCTCGGGGTTGGCGCCCGCGCCCAGGCCCTTGGTGACGTTCGCGCCCAGTTGCAGGTGGGTGCGCGAGTTGCAGCTGCTCATCGCCTGCGCGTCGGTGTTGGCGACGATGAACTCCACGCCTTCGATGTTGGCATTGATCATGTGCGCCACGGCGTTGCCGCCGCCACCGCCCACGCCGATGACCTTGATGACTGCGTTTGGTGCGAGTTTCTCGATCAGTTCAAACATTTCCCGTCCTCCAGAGTTGTTGTCGTTGTAACCATGGGGCGACTCCTGTCGCACCGTGGTGGTGGGCAGCGGTCCCGCCGCCCGTGGCTGCGCCTCCTGCGCCGCCAAACCCGTTCGCTCCCGGCCGGGCGCCTCGCGGCGCCCGGCTAGAAGTTTTTCTTGAACCAGCCGATCGCCCGGCCGACCACGCCGCCGACCTGGCCGAAAGAGGTGCCGCCGCCGCGCACCGGCGCGCTGTGGCGCGCGCCGTGCAACAGCAGGCCCGCACCGGTGGCGTGCAGCGGACTGCTGATGACCTCGCCCAGGCCGGTGATCTGCTGCGGCACGCCGAGTCGCACCATCTTGTGGAAGATCTCCTCGGCCAGCTCCAGTGCGCCTTCCATCTGCGCGGCGCCACCGGTGAGCACCACGCCGGCGGCGACCAGGCTGTCGTAGCCGGAGCTGCGCAACCGGTCCTGCACCATCTCGAAGATTTCCTCGTAGCGCGCCTGTACGCTCTGGGCCAACGCCTGCCGTGCCAGCCGGCGCGGCGGACGGTCGCCCACGCTGGGCACCTGGATGGTCTCGTCGGCATGCGCCAGCGCGGTCAGCGCGCAGGCGTACTTGATCTTGATCTCCTCCGCGTGGGCGGTCGGCGTCTGCACGGCGTAAGTGATGTCGCCGGTGATCTGGTCGCCGCCGATCGGCAGCGAGGCCGTGTAGCGGATCGAACCCTGGGTGTAGATCGCGATGTCGGTGGTACCGGCGCCGATGTCCACCAGGCAGACGCCCAGCTCACGCTCGTCCGGCGTGAGCACCGCGCGCGCGCTGGCCAGCGCCGACGGCACCAGTTCGTCCACCGACAGCCCGCAGCGCTGGATGGACTTGGTGATGTTCTGCACCGCCGCCGCGGCGCCGGTGACCAGGTGCACGTTGGCCTCGAGGCGCACGCCGCTCATGCCCACCGGCGAGCGGATGCCGTCCTGGCCGTCGATGCGGTACTCCTGCGACTCCTTGTAGAGCACCTTGCGATCAGCCGGGATCGCTACCGCGCTGGCCGCCTCCAGTACCTGGTCGAGGTCGCCCGGCGTCACTTCGCGCTCGCGGATCGCCGCGTTGCCGTGCGAGTTGCGCGTCTCCAGGTGGCTGCCCGAGATGGAGGCGGTGACCGCGCGGATGTCGCAGCCGGCCATCAGCTCGGCCTCTTCCACCGCCCGCTGGATCGAATGCACGGTGGATTCGATGTCCACCACCATGCCCTTGCGCATGCCGCGGGAGACATGGGTGCCGATGCCGATGACGGTGATTTCCTCGCCCGGCTCGTACTCGCCGACGATGGCGGTCACCTTGGAGGTGCCGATGTCGAGGCCGACCACCAGTTGCTTGTCGTTGCGCGTCTTCATGGTTGTTGCGTCCTCACGAGCGGCGCACGGTTGTGGTCTTGGCGGCGGGCGCGGGATCCGGCCAGCGCACGGCAAAACCGTTGGTGTAACGCAGGTCGGCGTAGACGAATCCCTGGTCGTGGCCGGCCATCATCTGCGGATAGACATCGAGGAAGCGGCGCAGCCTTGCACCGGCGAGGTCGCGGTCGCCGATCACGATGCGCGCGCCGTTCGTGGTGGTGACGCTCCAGCTGCCGCGCGCGGTCAGCGCCACGCCGTTGATCGCGAGGTGGGCAGCGGCAAAGGCCTTGCGCACGTCGGCGTAGAAGCTCACCACTTCGGCGAGGCGGTCGTCCGGCCCCTGCAGGCTCGGCAGTGCCGCGGCGTCAGCGGCGTCGAGCGGCGCATCGAACACCTTGCCCTGCCGGCTGATCAGCTGCGTACCGTTCCAGCGCGCGAACGGTTGGCGCTCGGTCACGCGCAGCTGCAGGGTGTCGGGCCAGCGCTTGCGCGCTTCCACCGACTCCACCCACGGCAGCGCGGCCACGGCCTGGCGTACGGCATCGAGGTTCAGGGCGAAGAAACCCTTGCCCAGACGCGGCAACACGGCGCCGCGCAGTTCGTCCATCGTCACGTGCTTGAATTCCCCCTGCACGGTGAGCTTGGTCACCGGCCAGCGGCTGGCCGCGAACCAGCCGTTCAGCACGCCCACCACGGGCAGCGCCAGCAAGGCGGCGGCCAGGCACCAGGCGACGGGGCGCGAGCCTGCCCTCATGCACCCTCCCGGAAACTGGTTTCCAGCACGCGCCAGCACAGTGCTTCGTAGTCGATCCCCGCGACCCGTGCAGCCTTGGGCACCAGCGAGTGCGAGGTCATGCCCGGCGCGGTGTTCACCTCCAGCAGCCAGTTGCGGCCCTGGCGGTCGCGCATCACGTCGACGCGCCCCCAGCCGGCGCAGCCCAGTGCGTCGAACGCGTCCAGCGCCAGCGCGCGCAGCTCGTTCTCGGCATCCCCCTGCAGCCCGGGGCACAAGTACTGCGTGTCCTCGGCGACGTACTTCGCGTTGTAGTCGTAGAACGCACCCTTCGGCACGATGTGGATGGAAGGCAGCACCTCGCGGCCGAGGATGCCGACGGTGAGCTCGTCGCCCTCGATCAGGGTCTCCATCAACAGGTCGCCGGGATACTTCGCCGCCAGGTCCACCGCGCTGTCCAGCTGGGACGCCTCGAACACCCGGGTAACGCCCACGCTGGAGCCTTCGCAGGCCGGCTTCACGATCAGCGGGAAGCCGATCCGCGCCGCCGCGGCATGCACGTCGGAACCGCGCGGCAGCGCCACGAACTTCGGCGTGGGGAGCCCCAGCGACTGCCACACCAGCTTGGAGCGCGTCTTGTCCATCGACAGCGCGGAACCCAGCACGCCCGAACCGGTGTACGGCACCTTCAGCGATTCCAGCGCGCCTTGCAGCACGCCGTCCTCACCGCCGCCGTGCTGGCCGTGCAGGATGTTGAATACGCGCGCGAAATGGCCGGCGCGCAATGCATCGAGCAAGGCCGGGATGCCGTCGATGGCATGCGCGTCCACCCCGCGCGCCTTCAGCGCCGCCAGCACGTTACGCCCGGAGTCCAGCGACACCTCGCGCTCGGCCGAACTGCCGCCCATGACCACGGCGACGCGGCCGAACTCGGCGGGGTTGGAGATGCGGGTTGCGGGTTTCGTTGCCATCACGCGGCGCCCTTGGTCTTGAGTTGGCCCAGCTGCGCCAGTTCCACGGCCGCCGCGCCGATGTCGCCGGCGCCGAGCAGCAGCAGCAGGTCGCCGTCGCGCAGCAGCGCCGGCAGGGTGTCCTTGAGTTCGCGCGGGTGTTCGATCAGCACCGGATCGACCTTGCCGCGCGCGCGCACCGCACGCGCCAACGCGCGGCCGTCGGCACCGGCGATGTGCGCTTCGCCGGCGGGATAGACCTCGGTCAGCACCAGCACGTCGGCCTCGGCCAGCACGTTGGCGAAGTCGTCCAGCAGGTCGCGCGTGCGGCTGTAGCGGTGCGGCTGGAATCCGACCACCAGGCGCCGTTCCGGCCAACCACCACGCGCCGCCGCGAATACCGCGGCCAGTTCGCTGGGGTGATGGCCGTAGTCGTCCACCAGCAGCACGGCGCCCTGGTCGAGGGCTAGCTCGCCGCGGCGATGGAAACGCCGGCCGACGCCCTGGAAGTTCGCCAGCGCGTGGGCAATCGCCTCTGCCCCCACGCCGAGCTGCCAGCCGATGCTGGCGGCCGCCAGCGCGTTCAGCACGTTGTGCCGGCCCGGCAGGTTCAGCGTCACCGCCACCGCGTCGGCGTTGCCCGGCAGATGCAGGTCGAAATGCATCTGGAAGCCTTGCTGGCGCACATTGGAGGCGCGCACGTCGGCATCGGCGCTGGCGATGCCGTAGGTCATCACGCGGCGCGTGGTGGTCTTCGCCAGCCGGGCCACTTCGGCGTCGTCCACGCACAACACCGCCAGGCCATAGAACGGCAGGCGATGCAGGAAGTCGCCGAAGGCCTTCTTCACCTCGGCGAAATCGCCGTGGTAATTCTCCAGGTGGTCGGCGTCGATGTTGGTGACCGCGGCGATCACTGGCGACAGCAGCAGGAACGAGCCATCCGATTCGTCGGCCTCCGCCACCAGGTACTGCCCGGTGCCCAGCCTGGCGTTGGCGCCGGCCGCGTTGAGCTGGCCGCCGATCACGAAGGTGGGGTCGTAGTTCGCCTCGGCCAGCACGCTGGCGACCAGGCTGGTGGTGGTGGTCTTGCCGTGCGTGCCGGCAATGGCGATGCCGCGGCGGAAGCGCATCAGCTCGCCCAGCATCTCGGCGCGCGGGATCACCGGGATGCGCGCGGCACGGGCGGCCACCAGTTCGGGGTTGTCCGGCTGGATCGCACTGGAGGTCACCACCACGTCGGCATCGCCCACGTTCGCGGCATCGTGGCCCACGTGCACCACCAGGCCCAGTCGTGCGAGGCGCTGCGCGGTGGGCGAGTTCGACTTGTCCGAGCCGGACACCGCGTAGCCGAGGTTGTGCAGCACTTCCGCGATGCCGCTCATGCCCACGCCACCGATGCCGATGAAATGCACGCGGCGGAACGTGGTCATCAGGTCTTCGTGGGCGAGCAGCCGGCGGGGCGTCATGCCGCTACCTCCAGGCAGGCGCGGGCGATC
>JAJZGE010000153.1 GCA_021798675.1 Pseudomonadota bacterium
ACCTGGACATCGCGGTCCAGCCCGGCGCGCAGGTGGCGATTCCGTTGCCCGAAGGCCACCACGCCTTCGCCTACGTGTTCGACGGCACCGAGGCCACGGTGGCCGGCGACACGCTCGCGCGCAGCGAGCTGGCGGTGCTGTCGCCGGGCGAGAGCGTGCGTATCGGCGGCGGCGCGGCGCCAGCGCGCGTGCTGCTCGTGGCCGGTCGGCCGCTCCATGAGCAGGTCACCCGTTACGGGCCATTCGTGATGAACACGCCCGAACAGATCCACCAGGCCATCGCCGACTTCCGTGCCGGCCGGTTCTGACCGTCACGCCCGTACCGCGGGTGCCGGGCTTGTGGCTTGAGGGGAGGTCGCAGACCCCACCCGTCTCCGGAAATGTGATGCCCATCACATGATCGGGCTTGTCGCGACCTCAAGCCGGCTTGTCCCGCGTCGATTTCCTGAACGAAGTCGCAAAAGCCGGGGGATTGGCGACTTGTCAAGCCCTCGGCTTTGTCGTTAAATGTCGGTTAACCCCAGTCTCGTCATGTGACTGCACTCCAAAGCTGCAGTTCATTCCAAGAGAAGCGTGTAACTCATTGTTGTTGAAGGCCATGAATACGCTGTTGATCCTGCTGCCCCTGCTTTCCGTCCTGCTGCTCGCCAGCGCGGTGCGCCGCGTGCCGACCGGGCAGGTCTACAGCCTCTATCGTGGCGGCAAGCTGGTGCGGGTGTTGTCTGAAGGTACGCATTTCATCCTGCCCTGGCGCGAACGCGTGGCGCACAAGATCGACCTGACAGGACAAACCCTGCAGTTGGCCGAGCCGCTGGACGAATCCCGCGAACTGCGCGGCACGGTGTACTGGCAGGTGCTCGAACCCGAGCGCGCGGACGCGGTGATCGACCAGGTCAACGAGCTGATCCGCCGCGGCGCACAGCAGGCCTTGCGTGGCGGAGTTCACGCCGACCGCCACGAGCTTGGCGTGTGCGTCAAGCGGACCCTCAACGGCACCCTGCGCGAGCGCGGCATGATGGTGACGCGGGTGGAACTGGAGCTTGCCGCCGCCTGAGCCGGCTTGCACAAGATTTCGCGCTTGTCGAACCCGCCGGTTGGCGGGTTTTCGTTTATGCGCCCCGCCCCGCCGGTCTGCCCCGCTACGCCGCCGCGCCTGCCGCAGGCGATTTTTTCCGGATGACGCCGGATACTGCCCGTCCGTCCACCGTTCCACAGGATTCCGCATGACCTCCCGCGCCGCCCTGCAAGCACGCCTGGAACAGGGTATCGCCGCGCTCGGCCTAGTCCTGCCTGCCGATGCGGTGGAGCGCCTGCTGGAGTATCAGGCCCTGCTGGGGCGCTGGAATGCGGCCTACAACCTCACCGCAGTCCGCGATCCGGCCGAGATGGTTACTCGCCACCTGCTCGATTCGCTGGCGATCCTGCCTCACGTCCAGGGCGAAAGCCTGGCCGACCTCGGTACCGGCCCCGGCCTGCCCGGCATCGTGCTGGCGATTGCCGCACCGGCGCGGCAGATCCTGCTGGTGGACTCCAACGGCAAGAAGGTGCGCTTCCTGCGCGAGGCGATCCGCGCGTTGCAGCTCGGCGGCGTGCGCGCCGTGCAGTCGCGGGTGGAGGAGGTGGAGGGCACGTTCGACTGCATCACCGCACGTGCCTTCGCCAGCCTCGCCGACATGCTCGGCTGGGGCGGTCACCTTTTGGCGCCGGGCGGCACCTGGCTGGCCATGAAGGGCAAGGCGCCGGACGAGGAGTTGCCCGGCGTACCGCCGGGCTTCGCGGTGCGTGCGATCCATCCGCTGGCGGTGCCCGGGCTGGATGCCGAGCGCAGCCTGGTGGTGCTCGGCCACGCCCGCCACTGAACCTGGCCTGCTAATCTAGGTCCCCTTTCGGCACACGAAA
The DNA here is from genome assembly GCA_021798675.1 of Pseudomonadota bacterium. The sequence continues at coordinate 1,900 of JAJZGE010000153.1, forward strand.
ACGACGACATGGCACGCATCATCGCTGTCGCCAACCAGAAGGGCGGCGTCGGCAAGACCACCACGGCAGTGAACCTCGCAGCGGCACTGGCCGCGGCGAAGCGCCGCGTGCTGCTCGTCGATCTCGATCCGCAGGGCAACGCCACCATGGCCTCCGGCGTCGACAAGCATGCGGCGCGGCCCAACGGCTGTGCGGTGCTGCTGGAAGAAGCCACCGTCGCCGAGGCTGCCGTCGCCACCGAGGCGCACTACGACCTGCTGCCCGGCAACGGCGACCTCACCGCTGCCGAGCTGAAGCTGATGGACACGCTGGCGCGCGAGCATCGCCTGAAGGAGCAACTGGCTCCGGCAGTCGGCCGCTACGACACCATCCTGGTCGATTGCCCGCCCACGCTGAACCTGCTCACGCTCAACGCGCTCACCGCGGCGGACGGCGTGCTGATTCCGGTGCAGTGCGAATACTTCGCGCTGGAAGGCCTTTCCAGCCTGCTGGAAACGGTGAAGGCCGTGCGCCAGCGCCTGAATCCCCGGCTGGAGATCGAAGGCCTGCTGCGCACCATGTACGACGTGCGCAACAACCTCGGCAATGAGGTCTCGGCGCAGTTGACCGCGCATTTCGGCGACAAGGTGCTGCGTTCCATCATCCCGCGCAACATCCGCCTGGCCGAGGCGCCCAGCCACGGCCAGCCGATCCACCTCTATGACCGCAGCTCGCGCGGCGCGATCGCCTACATCGGCCTCGCCGGCGAGATCATCCGCCGCGAACGCGGGCTGCCGCCGGCGCACCACGAGGCGGACGAACCCGTCATGCAGGACGCGGCGCTGGACGCCCAACAGCAGGATTGAACATGGCAAAGAAACGAGGACTGGGCCGCGGGCTGGACGCGCTGCTGGGCGGCGAAGGCGCCGCCGCACCCGTGCTGGAGCAGGAAGGCGAGCTGCGCACCCTGCCGATCCAGCAGATCCAGCCCGGCAAATACCAGCCGCGCCGCCACTGGAACGACGAGGCATTGGATGAACTGGCCGCCTCGATCAAGGCGCAGGGCCTGATCCAGCCGGTGGTGGTGCGCGCCATCGGCAAGCACCAGTACGAACTGATCGCCGGCGAGCGCCGCTGGCGCGCCTCCCAGCGCGCCCAGCTCGCCGAGATCCCCGCCTTGGTGAAGGAGGTGCCGGAGGTAGCGGTGCCCGCCATGGCGCTGATCGAGAACATCCAGCGCCAGGACCTCACGCCGCTGGAAGAAGCCGACGCGCTCAAGCGCCTGATCGAGGACTTCGAGCTCACCCACCAGCAGGCCGCCGAGGCGGTGGGCCGCTCGCGCGCCGCGGTGTCCAACCTGCTGCGCCTCACCGAGATGCCCGAGCCGATCAAGAAGCTGCTCGACGAGGGCAAGCTGGAGATGGGCCATGCGCGCTGCCTGCTCACCCTCGAGGAATCCATCGCCGTGCAGCTCGCCCGCCAGGCGGTGACGCTGGGCTGGTCGGTGCGCGAGCTGGAGGACGCCGCGCGCCGCGCCCAGGCCGCGCCCAAGGGCAAGGCGAAGCGTGCGCCGGCGCAGGATCCCAACATCGCCGCGCTGGAACGCGAGCTGGGCGAGCGCTTCGCCACCCGCGTCGAGCTGGCCACCGCCAGCGGAGGCCGCGGCAAGCTGGTGATCCACTACCACAGCAACGACGAGCTGGAAGGCATCCTCGGCAAGCTGCGCTGAGCCAGGGACTGAAAGATGAAGCGCCTCGGGCCGGTCTCCTTGTTCGTGAATCCACGACAGCGGCAATTCGAAGCCTTGACCCGCGCCCATGCCGGCGATCTCTACCGTTTCGCCTACTGGCTGTGCGGACAGGACGCGCTGGCGCAGGACCTGGTGCAGGAAACCCTGCTGCGCGCCTGGAAAAGCCTCGATGCGCTGCGCGAGGCCGAATCGGCCAAGCCCTGGCTGCTCGCCATCCTGCGCCGCGAACATGCGCGCATCCACGAACGCAAGCCGTTGGATACGGTGGAACTGGACGAAGGCATCGCCGAAGAATCCGCCTGGGCCAGCCCCGAGCGCCACGGCGATGCCGCCGAACTGCGTGAAGCCATGTCGAAACTGCCGCACAAATACCGTGAACCGTTGCTGCTGCAGGTGTTGGGCGGGATGAGCTGCGAGGAGATCGCCGTCGAACTGGGCCAGCAGCCCGGCGCGGTGATGACCCAGCTGTTCCGTGCCCGGCAGAAGCTCAAGTCCATCCTGCAGGGCGACCGCCCGGAGGCGCAGCATGGACTGTCTTGAATTCCGCCGCCGCCTCGGCGCCGAGCCGCAATCGCGCGATCCCGCGCTGCTTGCCCATCGCCGCGACTGTCCCGCGTGCGCCGCGGCGTGGGAGCGTGCGCAAGCCTTCGAGCATGAACTGCAGGCGGCGCTCGACGTGCCGGTGCCCGAGGGTCTGACCGAACGCGTGCTGCTCGCCCAGGCCACCGGCGAGCGCCGGCTGCAGTCCCGGCGACGCCATCGCTTCGGTTACGCGCTGGCGGCATCGCTGCTGCTCGCCCTGGGCATGGGCGGCTACGCCTTGCATCGGCGCGACGCGGGCTCGCTGCCTGCGCTGGCGGTGGCGCACATGCCCGGCGAGATCAGCTCGCTCGACCTGGTCCGGCCGATTTCCGCGCAGGCCATCGCCGCCGGCTTCGCCGATCGCGGCATACGGCTGCGCGGTCCGCTGCCTGCCGGCGTCACCTACGTGCACGACTGCCCGGTCGGACCCTACAAGACCGTGCATCTGGTCAGTCGTATCGACGACATGCCGGTGGCGGTGCTCTACGTGCCGGGCAAACAGGTGCCGCAGGCGCGTGATTTCCAGCGTGGCGGCTGGCACGGCCGCATCGTGCCGCTGCAGCGCGGCACCCTGGTGATGCTTACCGACCGCCAGGGCGCGCGACCGTTCGACACGGTCGCGCAGGGCTGGCGGCTGGCCATCGACGGCAGCGACGCGGCACGGGTGGCCGACCGGCCGGTGCAGCCGAGCGGCCTGCTGGCGCCCTGAACCCCGGCCGGACTCAGCGCCGGGCCAGCACGCGCCGAAGCAGGGTATCCAGCGATAACTGCCCTGCCCCCAACGCCACCAGCGCAAGCAGCATCAGGCCCCATGCCTTGTGGTCGTTGAAGTCGGCGCCGAGCAGCCCGTGCCACAGGCCGTTCGGCCACAGCGCGGGATAGGAAATCACCGCGATGATGTTGTAGACGAACAGCACCGCCGCAACCACCCGCGTGCCCAGCCCGAGCGCGAGGAACCAGGGCAGCACCAGTTCGGTCCACATGCCCACTGCGGCGGCTACCGCCGGGGCAAGCAAGGGCACGTGGTACTCGTTTTCGAACAGGTAGGCGGTGCCACTGGGGTCGCTCCACTTCACCACGCCGGCGCGCCAGAAAGCCAGCGCCACGAAGACACGGAACAGCAGCAGGGCGAGCGGTGTGAGTACGGCCAGCCGTGCGGTGAGACGCGACCAGCGATCGATGATGGCGTGCATGGGGTTTCCTCGGTGATCGGTGGATGGGTCAGGCGGCGAACAGGGCGTGTTCCAGCAGCGGTTGCAGCAGGGCCTCGGCGGGCGTCATCGCATCGACGGACCGTGCTTCGGCCAGCGCTTCGGCCAGCACTGCCTGCCGGCACAGGGCCTGGACGAAGGCGGCTTGCGCGGGCGCGATCGGGCGCATCGCCACCTGGGCGTGCTCGCGCCACAACAGCACGGCCTGTGGCGTGGCGGGATCGGGCGCGGCGATATCCGGCAGCAGCGCATGGCGCCACAGGT
>JAJZGE010000154.1 GCA_021798675.1 Pseudomonadota bacterium
ATCTCGCCGAGCTCAACGAGAGTTTCGTCGGCGCGGTGCATCCCGGCATGCGCGCCGAAGTGGTCGCCAACGACGACAGCGAAAGCGACAAGTGGAGCGCGCACGTGCTGCGCATCGGCCAGGTCTACGGGCCCTCCACGCTGGAAAGCGATCCGCAGACCCGCGCCAACGCACGCACGGTGGAATGCGTGCTGGCCTTCGACCACCCGGAGCAGCAGTTGCGGATCGGGCAGCGGGTGATCGTGCGGTTCCTGCCGGACGGCAAGTCCTGATTCGACCCCTTGGCTGACTGCGGCCAAGAGCCGGTCGTCGTCCGCCATCGCGTGGGCGCGCTTGGTTGCCTCTGTCTTTGACGCGCGCCAAGGCGATTTGACCGCTTCTCGCAAGCGGCAAGGCAGTTTCGAGCTGCCCGCCGGCGCCCGAGTCGGCTCTCTTTGCAGGCACGCAAAAGGGAAGTAGCTCGACCACCCCAAGGTGGCCGAAACCGCTTTATCCCCGGATGCAGCCGAAAGACTGAAGAAACCGCCCTCTGCCACGCTGCGAGGCGTGAACTGCCGCCCCTGCGGCCTGATGCCTCCCGGATATCCCTCGTGATCCAACAGACCGATTTCTTCTTCGAAGGCGGCCGCAACGGCGTGCTGCTGATCCATGGCCTCACCGGCACGCCGATGGAGATGAAGCTGCTCGGCAAGGGGCTGAACCGCGCCGGCTACACGGTGCACGGCATGCAGCTGGCAGGGCACTGCGGCAACGCCGACGATCTGCTCGCCACCGGCTGGCGCGACTGGTATGCCAGCGTGGAGCAGGCCGCCGATGCGCTGCGCGAGAAGGTGGACCACCTGTTCGTCGGCGGCTTGTCGATGGGCGCCCTGCTCTCGCTCAAGCTCGCCGCCGACCGCCCCGACCAGGTTGCCGGCGTGGGCGTGTACGGCGCCACGTTCCGCTACGACGGCTGGAGCATCCCGCGGCTGGCGCGGATGTCCTTCATGCTGCCGCTGCTGAAGAAGCTCGGCGTCGGCCGCAACCGCAGCTTCATGGAACAGCCGCCCTATGGCATCCGCGACGAACGCCTGCGCGCGCAGGTCAGTGCGGCGATGCTGGGCGGTGACAGCGTGGCTGCCGGCCTGCCGGGCAACCCGTGGTATTCGCTGGCCGAGATGTACGAGTTGTCGGCCACGGTGCGTCGCCAGCTGGCGCAGGTCACCGCGCCCTGCCTGGTGGCGCATGCCAGCGAGGACGACGTCGCCAGCATCAGGAACGCCGAGCTGGTGATGCGCGAGGTCAGCGCACCGGTCGAGCTGCTGCTGCTCGACGACAGCTATCACATGATCACCATCGACAAGGAGCGCCGCACGCTGATCGAGCGTTCCGCCGCGTTCTTCGACCGCGTCGCCGCGGCCGACGTCCCCCAGCGCGCGGCCGCCTGATCGTGCCAACCGGCTCCATCTCGCCGCTGGTCGCCCTGCTCTGGGTACTCAATGTGGTACTCGATACCGGCGGCCAGCTCGCGTTCAAGGCGGCCGCTGGCGATCCTGCGGCCGGCGACGGACTGGCGCGCTGGCTGTACATGGCACGGCGCCCTTGGATCTGGCTGGGCATCGGCAGCTACGTGGTCGAGTTCCTGATCTGGATCGCCTTCCTCTCGCTGCTTCCGCTGTCCGAAGCGATCCTGCTCGGCTCGATCAACATCGTGGCGATCATGGTGGCCGGACGCTTCCTGTTCGGCGAAAAGCTCACCCGCCTGCGCGTGGCCGGCATCCTGCTGGTGACGCTGGGCGTGGTGATCGTGGGAGTGGGTGGATTGGGAGTGGGTGGATGAAGCGCGGCTGGTTCTACCTGATCGGTTTCCTGGTGCTGGTACTGTTCGATTCGGTAGGCGCCATCAGCTTCAAGTTCGCCGGCATGCACGCATTGCCGGTGCAGGCGAACACGGCTTGGTTGCTGCGCCTGTTCGGCAAGCCCTGGATCTATGGCGCCGTGATCGGCTACGTCGGCGCGTTCTTCACCTGGATGACGCTGCTCAAGCATGCCCCGATCGGCCCCGCCTTCGCCGCCTCGCACCTGGAGGTGGTGTCGGTGATGCTGCTGTCGCTGTGGTTGTTCCACGAGCAGCTCACCCTGCCGCGCGTGCTGGGCGCCATCGCCATCCTCGCCGGTATCGTCTGCCTCGGCTTTGCCGAGAGCCGCGAGCACGTGCCGGAGCAAGGCGAGGCCTGACCCAGCGCGCATGCTGCCCCGTCGCCGCCACGAACTGCCGCCTACCGCCGGCCTGCCGCTGAAGCTGGCCGACCTGCGTCCCGGCAAAGCCACGCTGGCCACCGACCTCGCCGCGCAACTGGGTACGCCACCGCTGGCACTCGCCTGCTCGGGCACGGCGGCACTGCTGATCGCGCTGACCGCGCTGCGCGAGCTCAAGCCTGCTTGCCGCCGTGTGGTGATGCCCGCCTACACCTGCCCGCTGGTGCCGCTGGCCGTGCATCAGGCCGGGCTGGAGCCCGTGCCGTGCGACCTGCGCCGTGGCCACTACGACATGGACCCGCACGCGCTGCGCGCCGCCTGCGACGAACGCACGCTGGCGATCCTGCCCACCCATCTTGCCGGCCGCGTGGCCGACGTGGACGACGCGCTGGCGGTGGCCAACAACGTGGGGGCCTACGTGGTCGAGGATGCCGCGCAGGCCCTGGGGGCTCGCCGCGACGGCACCAGCGTGGGCCTCGCCGGCGACCTCGGCTTCTTCAGCCTCGCCGCGGGCAAGGGCCTGTCGATCTACGAGGGCGGCCTGCTCGTCGCACGCGATCCCGACCTGCGCGAACGCCTGGCGCGTACCGCCGAACGCATCGCGCCGTTCCGACCCGGCTGGGAATTGCGCCGCAGCGTGGAGCTGCTGGGCTACGCCGCGCTGTACCGTCCGCGCGGCCTGGGTCTCGCCTATGGCCATCCGTTGCGCAGCGCCCTGCGCCGCGGCGACCCGGTGGCCGCGGTGGGCGACGATTTTTCCCTGCCGCTGCCGCTGCACGCCGTGGGGCGCTGGCGGCAAGCCGTCGGCGCGCACGCGGCCGCGCGGCTGCCGGCTTTCGTCGAACAGTGCACGGCACGTGCACGGCACTGGCTGCCGCACCTGCGCGCCATCCCCGGCGTCGAGGTGCTGGACGACCCCGCAGGCGCCCACGGTACGTGGCCATTCTTCATGCTGCTGCTGCCCGACCAGCGTCGTCGCGACGCCGCGCTCGAACAGCTCTGGCAGGCCGGACTGGGCGTGAGCCGGCTGTTCATCCACGCCCTGCCCGACTACGGCTACCTGCGCGGCATCGTGCCTGCGAGCGATGTGCCGAACGCCCGCGACTTTGCCGCGCGCAGCCTCACCATCGGCAACAGCGCGTGGCTGACGGAGGCAGACATGGACGTGATCTGCGGCGTTCTCTCCAGCCTCGGCTGACGCGCATCAATGCAGGCAGCACCTGCTCAGCGCCTAAACTGCGCAAAGGTGACGAAATGGCCGCCGGGCTCGCGGTAGGCGATCTCGACGGCACCATAAAAAGTCTCGTGCTGCGGCGATACCACCTCGCAACCTTCCAGCGCAGCGATCACCGCCTCAATGTCTGCGACCTCGACGAACAGATAGGCCCGGTCGCCATGCCACGCCATGCGCTGTGCATGCGCATCGGCAGCCAAGGAAGCCGTGGTCTGGTACATCAGTTCGATGCCGTTGCCGGTGAGTGCCACGAACATCGGACCATCTTCGCCAGGCACCTCCATGGTCACCTCGAAACCCAGCCGATCACGCCAGAAGGCCAGGCTTGGCGCGATGGCGGTCACGTACAGTACCGGAGTGGCCTTGCGGCATGGCGTGTGCGACATGGATGACTTCCTTCCAGAGTTGTAGACGCAGCATGCCAGCATGCACCCATGCGGTATTGAACGAATGCGTCAGCGCCAGCGGCCCGGCGTAACACCCGTGAAACGCACGAACTCCCGCACGAAATGCGCCTGATCGCTGTAACCCGCCGCCAATGCCACGTCCACGGTGCGCGACTGTCGTGCTTCCAGCAATTGCCGCGCCCGCTCGAAACGCAGGTAGCGCAGGTGCTGACGCGGACTCACGCCAAGGCTTTCCATGAAGCGGCGTTGCAGGCTGCGCATGCCGAGGCCGGTTCGCCGAGACAGTTCGGCCACCGTAGGCAATACATCCGCATTCCGCAGTCCATGCAACAAGGCCAAGATATCGCCCCCGACCAACCTGCTAAGCACGGCCATCAAGCTGGCATCGGTCAACGCACAGCGAGCGCGAAAATCCTTAGCATCACGCCATGCATCCAGTGGAGGCCGCCAATGCCCGGCCTGCAATGCATCCAGCTCCGCCGTGCTGTTCGTCAGCAGGCTCAACGGCACGCCCAGCAAAGGGAACAGGCCACCCGAAACGAAGCGTATACCGAACAGGCGCTGCGCCATCACCGGCACCAGTACCGCGCACGTCATCGTACCCACCCAGCGTGCACGCAGGGTTCCGCCGGAAAGATCGCAGATGAGATCGGCGCAACCATCCGGCAGCACCCGATGCATTCCACCTGCCTCGGGTTCCCCACGCTCGATGCACCAATACGCCGCAACTAGATGCCGCAAGGGCAACGCCGGTGGGGCTTCACGGTAGGTCATGGCAGCCCATGCCCGGATTCAGCCGCCACATTCGGCGATGGCATCGAGCAGCCTCAGGTTCAGGGCATGCTGTTGCGCCTGCCAGCCGGCGACCTGCGCGGGATCGATGGCGGGCTGTTCGTCTATCGCGGAGAGTCGGCGCTTCCACCACGTGCGGTAGCGGTAGTGCGACACCTCGCCGTTGATGTCGCTGCCGGCCAGTCCGCGGCGCAGGCCGACGATCAGCGCCAGGGCGTGCTCGAGCTGCAGGCGGCCCTGGTCCCAGTTGGTGTGCGCCACGTCCGGCGCGAACGCGTCCTTGTCGATGGTGAGGTAACTCGGCAGGGCCTGCGTGCGCTGGTGTTCGACGAAGCCGTCGACCAGCGCGTCGGGCGTGTCGAAACCGCGGAACGCACGCGCGATGCCCAGCCGGCGCGACCAGCCGGTGTCCACGCCCATGCTCCAGTACGTGAGCCTGCCGCGCAGCAAGGGGGCGAAGTAGTTCTCCCACGCGTGGCCCGCGCCGATGTCCTGCGAGGTGATGCCCAGCACGTGCACGTGCTCGACGAAGGGCAGCGCCGCCACGCGGCGCACCCACGAGCCGCAGTGCACGCCGAACGGGAAGCGCATGTTGTCGGGATGGTTGTCCAGCACCACCACCTGGATCGGCGTGGCCGGCGCAAGCCGCGCGATCAGCGGCCAGCTCAGGTGGTGGAAGTCGCCCGAGCCGGTGAACACCGTGCCGTGGCGCGCGGGCAGTTGCGCATCCAGCAACGCACGGAAGCGGCGCATGGTGGCCAGCGAGCAGCCGAAGCGGATCGCTTCCTGCCAATCGGCCAGCGGCAGTACGAGACCATCGGGCAGCGGCCCCACCGAACCGTCGATGTCCAGCACCACCGGGCGGTGCGCGGCGTCACTCATCGCCTTTCTCCGACGCTTCCTGCCAGCTGCGGTCGCTCTCGAAATGCCCGCCCAGCTTGCGCAGCAACGCACGCAGCAACGGGTTGCGCGCGTACACCGCGTGGCGGGTGAAGGTCATGCTTGCGCCAAG
>JAJZGE010000155.1 GCA_021798675.1 Pseudomonadota bacterium
GACGATGCCGGCCTGGCGCACCGCACGATGCAGCTGGCGCTGGCGCCGGAACCCGCCTCGCCGGAGCCCGCGCGCGAGCCCGGCACGCTGCCGGCTGGCGGCCGCGAGGAAACCGCCGCCGCGCGGCTGCAATTGCTGACCGACGCGCGCCATCGGCTGGCGCTGCGGCTGCCGTTGCTGGGCGCGGACAGCTACGCCAGCGTGCAGGAGCTGGACCAGCTGCGGCGCATCGCGATCTCTGGCCGCGGCGCGCAGATCCGCATCCTGCTGCACGATCCGGCCGCCGCGCTGCGCGGCGATCATCGCCTGGTCGCGCTGGCGCAGCGGCTGCCCAGCACGATCCAGATCCGCACGCCGGTGGAAGAAATCGACCTCGGCTATCCGAGCGCCTGCCTGCTCAACGACGTGGGTGGCTACCTGTTCCAGCCCGAGGCCAGCCGGCCGCAGGGCCGCGCCGCCCGTCACGACCGCGCCAGCCACGCCCCGCTGCAGCAGCACTTCGACGAGGTGTGGGAACGCGCCGAGCGTGCCAGCGTGCTGCAGGCGCTGGATCTCTAGCCGCGATGGGTCACTCCGGATCGTGCGCGGATGGCGCGCTGCATGGCGCACGCGGGTTGCCGCGCCGCAGCAGCACGGCGCTATAATTGTCCGGATTACCTCCAGCTCTCCGTGTATGCGCCCCGTGCGGCTTGAAAAGCGCCGCACAGTCGCGACTTCCAAGGTCACACAGATGGCTGCAAGCCTCCCTTCCCTGCCGGTGGTGATGTGAGTACAAACCTGATCCGCGAGTTCTTCGAGTCCTCCCCACTCGCTGGCGGCAACGCCGATTACATCGAATCGCTGTACGACGCCTGGCTGGCCGACGCCGGCGCGGTATCCCCCGAATGGAACCGCTATTTCGAGAGCTTCCGCGGTCGCGAAGCGGGCGATGTCTCCCACCTCGGCGCGATCGCCCGGATCGAGGCGGCGCAGAAGCAGCGCCATGGCGGCGCCGTCGCCGCGCCGATGAGCGACGAGCACGCGCGCAAGCAGGCCGGGGTGCTGCGCCTGCTCACCGCCTACCGCTCGCGCGGGCATCTGGCGGCCGACCTCGATCCGCTCGGGCTGGCGCAGAAGATGGCCGCACCGGATCTCGGGCTGGCCTTCCACGGCCTGGACGAGGCCGACCTCGACACCGAATTCGACTGCGGCACCTACGCCGGCGGCGGCCAGCGGATGAAGCTGCGCGAACTGCTGGCGCGGCTGAAGCAGGTCTACACCGGCACCATCGGTGCCGAGTTCATGTACATCAGCAACCATGAGCAGCGCAGCTGGATCTACACCCGGCTGGAGCAGGCCAACGGCGATGCCGGACTCGACCAGGCCGAGAAGCGGCAGGTGCTGGCCGCGCTGACCGCCACCGAAGGCCTGGAGCGCTACCTGCACACCAAGTACGTGGGCCAGAAGCGCTTCTCGCTGGAAGGCGGCGACAGCCTGATCCCGATGGTCGACGACATCGTGCGCGCGGCCGGCGACAACGGCATCAAGGAACTGGTGATCGGCATGGCCCATCGCGGCCGCCTCAACGTGCTGGTCAACATCCTGGGCAAGCCACCGAAGACCCTGTTCGAGGAGTTCGAGGGCAAGTTCGAGCACCCGGACGACCCGGCCTACTCGGGTGACGTGAAGTACCACATGGGCTTCTCGGCTGACCTCAAGACGCCCAAGGGCGGCGTGCACGTCGCGCTGGCGTTCAACCCCTCGCACCTGGAGATCGTCAATCCGGTGGTGGCCGGCTCGGTGCACGCGCGCCAGCTGCGCCGACGCGACACCGGGCACCAGCAGTCGATCGCCGTGCTGATCCACGGCGACGCGGCGCTCGCCGGCCAGGGCGTGAACATGGAGCTGTTCAACATGTCGCAGGCCCGCGGTTTCAGGATCGGCGGCAGCATGCACATCGTGGTGAACAACCAGGTCGGCTTCACCACGTCCAACCCGCAGGACGCGCGCTCCACCATGTACTGCACCGACCTGGCCAAGATGGTCAACGCGCCGGTGTTCCACGTGAACGGCGACGACCCGGAAGCGGTGATCGAGGTCACCCGGCTCGCCTACGCCTTCCGCAAGCAGTTCCGCAAGGACGTGGTGATCGACCTGGTCTGCTACCGCCGCCACGGCCACAACGAGGCCGACGAACCGGCCGCCACGCAACCGCTGATGTACCAGATCATCCGCAAGCGCCCGACCACACGCGATCTCTACGCCCAGCAGCTGCAGAAGCAGGGCGTGCTGGCCGAGGGCGACGCGCAGAAGCAGCTGGACGCCTATCGCGAGCGGCTGGAGGCTGGCGCGCCGTTGGCCGCGTTCGAGGCCAACCCGGTGCGCGACCTGGAAATCGACTGGTCGCGCTTCTACAACAACAAGCTGTCCACGCCAGTCGACACCGCGCTGCCGAAGCAGAAGCTGATCGAGCTGGCAAGCCGCATCCTGGACCTGCCGAAGGACCTCACCCTGCAGCCGCGCGTGGGCAAGATCTACGACGACCGCCGCAAGATGGCCGCCGGCGAGCTGCCGGGCGACTGGGGCTTCGCCGAGAACCTCGCCTACGCCAGCCTGATCGACGCCGGCCACAACCTGCGCCTGGTCGGCCAGGATTCGGGCCGCGGCACCTTCTTCCACCGCCATGCGGTGCTGCACGACCAGACCGACGGCCACACCTACATGCCGCTGGCCACGGTGCGCGACGGTGCCAGCGTCGAGGTGATCGACTCGCTGCTGAGCGAGGAGGCGGTGATGGCGTTCGAGTACGGCCATGCCACCACCGATCCGGACATCCTGCACATCTGGGAAGCGCAGTTCGGCGACTTCGCCAACGGCGCGCAGGTGGTGATCGACCAGTTCATCAGCTCCGGCGAGTCGAAGTGGAACCGGCTGTGCGGGCTGGTGCTGCTGCTGCCGCACGGCTACGAAGGCCAGGGCCCGGAGCATTCCTCGGCGCGGCTGGAGCGCTTCCTGCAGCTGTGCGCGATGGACAACATGCAGGTGTGCGTGCCGACCACGCCGGCGCAGGATTTCCACATGATCCGCCGGCAGATGTTGCGTCCGGTGCGCAAGCCGCTGATCGTGATGACGCCGAAGTCGCTGCTGCGCCACAAACTGGCCGTGTCCACGCTGGACGAGCTGGCCAGCGGCAGCTTCCAGCTGGTGATCGGCGAGCACCGCGCGCTGGCGGCGAAGAAGGTCAAGCGCGTGGTGCTGTGCGCCGGCAAGGTCTATTACGACCTGCTGGAGGAGGCCGACAAGCGCGGGCTGGGCGAGGTGGCGATCGTGCGCGTGGAGCAGCTGTATCCGTTCCCGCGCACCGAAGTGAGCGCCGAGCTGGACAAATATCCTGCGGCGCGTGAGGTCATCTGGTGTCAGGAGGAGCCGATGAACCAGGGCGCCTGGTTCCAGATCCGGCATCATCTGCAGGCCTGCATCGGCAGCCGGCACAGCCTGTCCTATGCCGGCCGCGCGCGCTCGGCGGCGCCCGCCGCCGGGCACCTCAATTCCCACGTGGCCGAGCAGGCCGCCCTCGTCGAGCAGGCGCTGGCAGCGCCGATCGGCACCGATCACTCCGCGGAGTAATACCCGATGTCCATCGAAGTCAAAGTCCCCGTGCTGCCCGAGTCGGTCTCCGACGCCACCATCGCCACCTGGCACAAGCAGGCCGGCGACGCGGTAAGGCGCGACGAGAACCTGGTCGACCTGGAAACCGACAAGGTGGTGCTGGAAGTGCCTTCGCCGGTCGACGGCGTGCTGAAGGAAATCCGCCACCAGGTCGGCGACACGGTGAACAGCGAGCAGATCATTGCGATCATCGAGGCAGGCGCCACCGCCGCGGCTCCGGCTGCCGCCCCAGTCGCTGCGGAAGCACCGAAGGCGGCCGCCGTAACAGCCGTGGCTGCGCCCAAGCCGGCAGGCAAGGGCATGCAAGACCTGTCTCCGGCCGGTCTGCGCGTGGCTACCGAGCAGAAGATCGACCCGTCCGGCGTGGCCGGTACCGGTCGCGACGGCCGCGTCACCAAGGAAGACCTGGTCAATTACAGCAAGGCCGCGCCGGCCGCTGCAGCACCGGTCGCCCGGCCCACGCCGGGCGCGCGGCCGGAAGAGCGCGTCCCGATGACCCGCATGCGCGCGAAGATCGCCGAGCGCCTGATGCAGTCGAAGAACTCGATCGCCATGCTCACCTCGTTCAACGAAGTGAACCTGGCCGAGGTGGTGAAGATGCGCAAGTCGCTGGGCGAACCATTCCAGAAGTCGCACGGCGTGAAACTCGGCTTCATGAGCTTCTTCGTCAAGGCTACCGCCGAGGCGCTCAAGCGCCATCCGGTGGTCAACGCCTCGGTCGACGGCAACGACGTGATCTACCACGGCTATCAGGACATCTCGATTGCGGTGTCCACCGACAAGGGCCTGGTGACACCGGTGCTGCGCAACGTGCAGGACATGAGCTTCGCCGACATCGAACAGGGCATTGCCGACTACGCGAAGAAGGCGCGCGATGGCAAGCTGTCACTGGACGACCTGCAGGGCGGCACCTTCACCATCACCAACGGCGGCACGTTCGGCTCGCTGCTCTCCACCCCGATCGTCAACCCGCCGCAAAGCGCGATCCTGGGCATGCACACGATCAAGGAACGCGCCATCGTCGAGAACGGCCAGGTGATCGCCGCGCCGATGATGTACATCGCGATCTCCTATGACCACCGCATCATCGACGGCAAGGACGCGGTGCTGTTCCTGGTCGATATCAAGGATCAGCTGGAGAATCCGCAGCGCATGCTTCTCGGCATTTGAGCGTCCCCGCTCAAATGCTGAACAGGTAACGGCGTTCTGGTGCCCACAAGAGCCTGAAGCTGCAACCTTGCCGGTTGCCTTCAGTGCACCAGAGCCCCTCCTCCGCTCCATCCGCGAACCATGAAGTTCGCCAGCAAGGAACCATGCCATGAGCGACAAATTCGACGTCATCTTCATCGGCGCAGGCCCGGCCGGCTACGTGGGCGCGATCCGCGCCGCGCAGCTGGGACTCAAGGTCGCCTGCGTGGACGCCTTCGCCGGCAAGGACGGCAAGCAGGCGCTGGGTGGCACCTGCCTCAACGTAGGCTGCATCCCGTCCAAGGCGCTGCTCGACTCTTCGCGCCAGTTCCACAACCTCGTCCACAGCTTCGACGTGCACGGCATCAGCGCCGACAACCCGCGCATCGACGTGCCGACTTTCATCGGCCGCAAGGACAAGATCGTCAAGCAATTCACCGGCGGCGTGGCGGCGCTGTTCAAGGCCAACAAGGTCACACCGTTCTTCGGCAAGGGCAAATTGCTCAAAGGCAATCAGGTCGAGATCACCTCGCCAGACGGGGCAAAGCAGGTCATCAGCGCCACCAACGTGGTGTTGGCCTCGGGCTCGGTGCCGATCGAGCTGCCGTTCGCGAAGTTCGACGGCAAGGCGATCCTCGACAACGCCAGCGCGCTCGATCTCGCCGAAGTGCCCAAGCGGCTGGGCGTGATCGGCGCTGGCGTGATCGGGCTGGAGCTCGGCAGCGTGTGGCGCCGCCTCGGCAGCGAGGTCACCATCCTCGAGGCACTGCCGGATTTCCTCGGCGCCGCCGATCCGGACATCGCCAAGGTCGC
>JAJZGE010000156.1 GCA_021798675.1 Pseudomonadota bacterium
GGGTGCGGTATCCAGCAGTTCGACCAGCAGGCCGTCGCCGACGTGGCCGCCCAGCCGCGCGTAGTTGCGACTCTTGCGCTGGCTCTGCGGCAGGCCGAGCACGGCAGCGGCTAGCCGTTGCTCGTGCGGTGGCAGCGGTGCCTGTACCAGCAAATGGCCATCCAAAGGCGTGGGCCGCACATAGCGGCCGTGTTCGCCCACCGCCAGCAGCACCGGCGCCACGTCGAGGTGCGCCGCGGCGGCACCTTCGTCCGGCATCACCTCGAGGAAGAAGCCCAGCACGACGGGCTCGTCGCCGGCCGGCGCCTTGGGCGCGTCCAGCAGGCGGCGCCAGGTCGGCGGCAGGCCGCCGACCGACGTGGCGCGTGGTTTCCCGTCCGGCTGCTGCATGCGCATGCGCCCCGTGGCGACGACCAAAACCCCGAGCTTAGCAGGCTCACGCAGTAGTTCGCGTGCCGCCGCGGGCGAACTTTCGGCGCCTCAGGCGTTACCGAACAGGCCGTGCGGGTACTCGGGCTTCTGCTCGCGCGCCATCAGCATCTTCAGGCCTTCGGCGGGCGTGACTTCGCCGTGCAGCACGGCGCGCACACTGGCGCTGATCGGCAGGTCCAGAGCGTGCTGGTCGGCCAGCCGCGCCACCTCGTCGGCGGCAAGCACACTCTCCACCACCTGGCCGATCTGCCGCACCGCCTCGTCGATGGCGACGCCCTTGCCCAACGCGAGGCCCAGGCGGCGGTTGCGCGACAAGTCGCCGGTGCAGGTAAGCACCAGGTCGCCGAGGCCCGACAGGCCGATCAGCGTTTCCGGACGCGCGCCCAGTGCCACGCCAAGGCGCAGCATCTCGTTCATCCCACGGGTGATCAGGCCGGCGCGGGCATTGAGGCCCAACGCCATGCCGTCGGCGATGCCGGTGGCCACCGCCAGCACGTTCTTCATCGCGCCGCCGAGTTCTGCGCCCAGCATGTCGCCGCCGGTATAGGCGCGCAGGTTGGGCGCGTGCAGCAGGTTGGCCACGCGCTGCGCGCAGGCGGCGTCCTCCGAATGCACGGTGACCGCGCTGGGCAGGCCGGCGGCAACTTCCTTGGCGAACGAGGGACCGGTGATGACCGCCGCCGGATGGCCCGGCAGGCGCTGCGCCACCAGCTCGTGCAGGAAGCGCCCGGTGCCCGGCTCGAAACCCTTGGTGGCCCAGGCCAGCGTGGCGCCGGGCGCCAGCAGTGGCGCCACGTCGTCCAGCATCGCGGCGAAGGCATGGCTGGGCACCACCAGCAGCACCACCTCCGCGTCGCGCACGGCGGCGGCCAGGTCCGGCTGGTAAGCCAGCGCTTCCGGCAACGCGATGCCTGGCAGGTAACGCTGGTTGCAGCGCGCCGCGGCGATCGCCGCGAGCGCCTCCGGGTCGCGCCCCCACAGACGCGTGGGCACGCCGTTGCGCGCCGTCAGCGCGGCCAGCGCGGTACCCCAGGAACCGGCACCGAGTACCGCCAGGGTGGGATGCTGCGTCATGCGCGGGCTCAGCTGTTGAGCTGGGCCGGTGCGTCGCCGCCTGCCGCCATGCGGCGCATCTGCTCGGCGTACAGGGCGTCGAAGTTGATCGGCTGCAGCAGGAACGGCGGGAAGCCGCCCTCCAGCACCATCGAGGAGATCACCTGGCGCGCATACGGGAACAGCAGGTTCGGGCAGTAGCTGCCGATCACGCCGGCCAGCTCGTCGGCGCCGAAGCCGGCGATGCCGAACAGGCCGGCCTGCTCCACTTCGGCAAGGTAGGCGGTGCGCTCGCCCAGCGTGCAGGTCAGGGTGACGCTGAGCACGACTTCGTAGAGGTCGTTGCCCAGGTCCATGGCCTTGTGGCCCAGGTTCAGCTGCACCTGCGGCGCGGCCTGGTCGGACTCGCCGCTGAATTCCTGGAAGATCTGCGGTGCACCCGGCACCTCGAAGGAGACGTCCTTCACGTAGATCTTCTGCAACACCAGCTGCGGCGGGTTGCCCTGCGCGCTGGCCTGGCCGTTGGTGGCGACTTCTGCCATGGGAATCCTCGATCGGTCTGGCGTCAAAAGAGGCCGATTGTTTCATACCTGCCGGCCGCATGCACCCGCAGCCCACCCGGCGGATTGCGCACGGGCCTGTTTTTGCTGGATAATGCACGGCTCGTTACCGCCGACCCGACTGGTTCGGGGAGTCCGCCACGCGATGCGGACCTCGCGGCGAAGCAAGCGCAATACCCTCCAGCATCGCGTGGCGCTCGGCGCCGCTGGGCCGATGTCGCCCTGGCCAACGGGCGGTCAACTGAATATTACGGAGCCCATCATGGCCCGCATTTGCCAAGTCACCAAGAAGGGTGTGCAGACCGGCAACAACGTGTCGCACGCGAACAACAAGACCCGCCGCCGCTGGCTGCCGAACCTGCACGAGCGTCGCTTCTGGGTCGCCAGCGAGAACCGCTGGGTCAAGCTGCGCGTTTCCAACCACGCGCTGCGCACCATCGACAAGAAGGGCATCGAGGCCGTGATCGCCGAGCTGCGTGCCCGCGGTGAGAAGGTCTAAGGAGAACAGTCATGGCTAAGGGTGCAAACGACAAGATCCGCCTGATTTCTTCGGCCGGTACCGGCCACTTCTACACCACGCAGAAGAACAAGAAGAACACGCCGGAAAAGTTCGAGTTCAAGAAGTACGATCCGGTCGTGCGCAAGCACGTGATCTACAAGGAAGGCAAGATCAAGTGACGCAACGGCGCGTTCGCGCCCCGCGCGAACGCCTCGGCCGCTGCGTCATCCCGGCGAAGGCCGGGATCCAGTGAGGTACCCAAAAACCCGCCGCAAGGCGGGTTTTTTCTTGCCCCCAGCAAGATGACCCTTACGCCTTCCACGCCGCCTGCTCGGCCGACTCGCCGGCTTATCGCGGCTGGCTGAAAATCGAACGGGTCGCCTGAACCCGGACATCGTCTTAGACGGCGTCCACGTGCGATGCCATCGCCGGGCGGATTTCCTCCTGCGCGGCCGTCTCCGGCTGCCGACCCTACAGGGGCGGCACGGGCACGCCTTGTTGATTGCTTACGGACCACAAAGCCGGGTGCACCAGCGGGCCGTCACGGCGTTATCGTGGAAGTCCGGGCGACATCGCCCTCGCCGGAGGAACCCGCCATGAACCGCCGTACCGTCCTGCATGCGCTGTTTGCCGCGCTGGCACTTCTGACCCTGCCCGCGATGGCCGGGAAGACGACACCCGGCAACGTCAGCGTCCGCTACGACCATCCCGAGCATTTCACCGAAACGCGCAAGGTACGTGCGCTGGCGCCGATGCGCGCCGACGAGGATTACCTGAAGGTACTGAAGTCGTACATCGAGCAACGCGCCAGCAAGATGCTGCCGCCGGGCGAACGCCTGGCCATCGTGGTCACCGACATCGACCGTGCGGGCAATTTCGAGCCATGGCGTCCCTACCCGATGAGCGAGGTACGCATCATCAAGGACATCTACCCGCCACGCATCGACCTGCGCTTCCAGCTGTTCGACGCCAGCGGCAAGGTGATCCGCGAAGGCACGCGCAAGCTGCGCGATCCGGGCTTCATGTCCGACAGCATCGCCACCTCGTCCAGCGACAACCTGCGCTACGAGAAGGCCCTGCTCGACCGCTGGCTGCGCAAGGGACCCGACCACCTCTGAAGTCCCCTGCGCCGCACGCAGAAACGCAAAGCCCGCCGGATGGCGGGCTTTGCGTTTACGAGCCGTCGTGACGGATCAGGCGGCGACCGCGTAGCCCTTGAGCCGTGCGGCGAACTCCTGCAGTGCACGGATGCCACTCTGCTCGGCCTCGACGATCCACTGCTGCAGGCCCTTGAGCGCCTGGTCGGCGCCACGCTGCTCCATCAGGGCGGCGAGGCGGCTGCGGAAGTCGCACACCGTGCGCAAGGTCGGGCGCTTGGCCAGCACGGCCTGCAGCTTGCTGCTGCCGTCGCTGTCCAGCCAGCGGCCGCCGTCGGCCAAGGCGCGGCGCAGGCGGCGCGGCACCGACTTGATGTTGTCGCCGGCGTGCTGGGCCTCGTCGCGCAGGGTGGGCACGATCACGTTGCGGTAGTAGTCGGTCATCGCCTGGAAGCGGTGGGTGAGCACTGCCTTGAGCGTCTCGGCGTCGGGCAGAGGCACGTTCGGGCGCACGTCCAGCGTGGGCGCCACGCGCAGCACCTTGGCCAGGCCCACGGCGCGCAGGCCGCAGATCGCCGCCCAGCCGATGTCGAACTCCCACTTGCGCAGCGCGAACTTGGCTGAGCTGGGGAAGGCATGGTGGTTGTTGTGCAGCTCTTCGCCGCCGATCCAGAAGCCCCACGGCAGCAGGTTGCGCGAAGTGTCGGCGCTCTCGAAGTTGCGGTAGCCGGCCCAGTGGCCGATACCGTTGACGAAGCCGGCGGCCCAGAACGGGATCCAGATCATCTGCACCGCCCAGATCGCCGCGCCGATCACGCCGAACAGCGCGAGATCGATGATCAGCATCAGCGCCGGGCCGGAATACGGATGCGCGCCGTACACCTTGTGCTCGATCCAGTCGTCCGGCGTACCGCGGCCGTACTGCTGCATGTCTTCCTTGGAATGGCAGGCGTCGCGGTACAGCGACACGCCGTCCCAGAACACCTTCTTGATGCCGTAGATAACCGGGCTGTGCGGATCTTCCTCGGTTTCCACCTTGGCGTGATGCTTGCGGTGCACCGCCACCCACTCGCGCGTGACCATGCCGGTGCTGAGCCAGCCCCAGAAGCGGAAGAAGTGCGCCAGCACCGGGTGGAAATCCACGCCCCGGTGGGTCTGGCTGCGGTGCAGGTACAGCGTCACCGTGAAGATGGTGAGCTGGGTGGCCACCAGCAGATAGACCAGCATGCCGACCCAGCCGGCATGGGTGAGGCCGCTGGACAGGAAGTTCAGCACGGTATCGAACATCGGAGGGGGACTCGGGTGGTTATGGCGGCAGTCTAGAAGGGGTTTTCCATACCCGCCAGCATGTTACGTGGACGTGGCTTGCACTTTCGTTAAAGCCGTTCCGTGACGGTGACAGGTTGTGTTGAAGATGGGGGCGCATCGACAATCGCGCAATGACCAACGCCAACTCCGCTCTCCCGCCCCTGCTGCAACTGGAACGGGTCGCCCGCCGGCGCGCCGGGCGCGCGGCCGTGCAGGACCTGAACCTGGAACTGGCACCCGGCCAGGTGCTGGGCCTGCTCGGCGTCAACGGCGCGGGCAAGTCCACCACGCTGGCGATGATCGCCGGCGCGTTGCGGCCGGACAGCGGCGCGATCCGCCTGAACGGCGAGGATTTCCTGGAACGGCCGGAACGGGCGCGCCGCCTGATCGGCTGGCTGCCCGAGCGCGCGCCGGCATGGGCGGAGTTGACCGTGGCCGAACACCTTGACGCCCACGGCCGCCTGCGTGGCCTGCGCGCGCCCGAACTGCGCGCTGCCCGCGCCGCCATCGTCGAACGGCTGGACCTGCAGCCTTTGGCGCGCCGCCTGGCGGGCACGCTTTCTCAAGGCCAGCGCCAGCGACTGGGGCTGGCCTGCGCGCTGCTGCATCGCCCGGCACTGCTGGTACTGGACGAACCGGCCAACGCGCTCGACCCGGTGCAGGTCGGCTCGCTGCGCAAG
>JAJZGE010000001.1 GCA_021798675.1 Pseudomonadota bacterium
GGCGCTCGGCCAGCAGGTCGCTGTATGGCTCCGGCCCGAACCACGAGCGCGAGCCGGCCAACGACCAGATTTCGCCGTCCAGCGGCGCGTCCCACGTGCCGCGCTCGACACGGGCCGCAAGCACGCTGTTGAAGATCTGCGAACGTGCGGCGGACAGCAGGAAGCCGCGCTTGTCGCGGTCCACCCGGCGCCCCGCGAACATCGCACGCGCCTGGTCCAGGTTGCCGCCTTCGCGGCCGAAGCGTTGCTCGCCGAAATAATTGGGCACGCCTCGGGCGGCGATGGCGGCCAGTGCCTGCTCGGCGCGCCCGCGCTCGCCCTGCACCTCGCGCAGCGTCAGCACGAAGCGGTTGCCGCGCAGGGCGCCGCGCTTGAGCTTGCGACCATGACGCGTGGCGGCCAACACTTTCACGTTGTCGTGCGGGAAGGCCGACCAGTCGGGATCGGGCTTGCCGGCGAGCTGCACGGTGAAGGCCTGGCGGGTGATCGCGTGCCGATCCTTCAGGCCGGCGTAGCCCACCGCCAGCGGCGGCACGCCGGCGAATTTCGCCAGCTCCCGCGCCAGCCAGTCGGTGTTGGCGCCGCGCTTTTCCACCCACAGCAGGGCGTGCTCGCCGCTGCCGTCGGCGTCGTAGCCCAGGATTTCCTCAACGAGGAAATCTTCATGGGCAACGCGAAGGCGTGCCGTCAAAGGTGGGACGGTGCCATGGGCGAAGGGAAGTTCTTGGTCTGTCATTGAACCGGGGTTTCAGCCTTGGATCAGCAACACGCAGGCCTGAGCGGCGATGCCTTCGCCGCGGCCGGTGAAACCGAGCTTTTCGGTGGTGGTGGCCTTGATGCTGACCTGGTCGAGCCGACAACCGAGGTCGACGGCGAGGTTCTCGCGCATGGCTTGCGCGTGCGGGCCGACCTTGGGGGATTCGCAGATCACGGTGACGTCGGCGTTGCCCAACGCATAACCGTGTTGGGCCATGAGCGACGCGGCGTGACGCAGGAACTGGCGGCTGTCGGCGTCGCGCCAGCGTTCGTCGGCGGGCGGAAAGTGCTTGCCGATGTCGCCCAGCGCCAGCGCGCCGAAGATGGCGTCGCACAGTGCGTGGATCGCCACGTCGCCATCGGAGTGCGCAATGAGGCCGCGCGCGTGGGGAATGCGCACGCCGCCGAGGGTCACGTGGTCGCCCTCGCCGAAGGCGTGCACGTCGAAACCGTTGCCGATGCGGAAGCTCATGCCGTCCTCGGTAGCAGGAATTCGGCGAGCGCGAGATCCGCCGCCGTGGTGACCTTGATGTTGTCTTCGGCGCCTTCGACCAGCCGCGGGCGGAAGCCGGCCAGCTCCATCGCCATCGCCTCGTCGCTGACCGCGCGGCCAGCATGCGACACGGCACGCAGCGCGGCGACGAGCTCGCCGCGACGGAACATCTGCGGCGTGAACGCACGCCAACGCTGATCGCGCGGTTCGGTGGCCACGCTGACGTCGCCTGCGCCGGCGCGCTTGAGCGTATCGCGCAGCGGCGCGCCCAGCAGACCGCCATCCGACGCCGAGGCAAGCTCGATCAGGCGTGCGATGTCGGCGCCGCGCACGCAAGGGCGCGCGGCGTCGTGCACCAACACGAAATCGGCCCCACCCACCTCGGGAGGCAGGGACTCAATACCGGCCAGCACCGAATCGCTGCGCTCGGCACCGCCGATGGCGGTGCGCACGGGTTTGCCGTGCAAGGCCTCGATGCCGGGCCAGCGTTCGTCCTGCGCGCCGAGCACCACCATCAGGCCGGCGATGCGCGGATGCGCAGCCAGCCGCTCCAGCGTATGCGCGATCAGCGGCTTGCCGGCCAGCGGCAGGTATTGCTTGGGGCAATCCGCACCCATCCGCATGCCGCGCCCGGCCGCCGGAACGACGCACCACAAGGCCCGGCTCACCGCACGACGACGCCGGTCACGGCGCCGACAGGCCTAGCCGGCGGCGGCAGCGGCAGCGTACTGCTCGCTCCCGCTGGCTGGTTGTCCACCTGGTAAAACACCTCGCCGGGCTTGATCAGGCCCAGGCCGGTGCGCGCGCGCGCCTCGATGGCCTGGTTGCCGTGCTTGAGGTCGGCCACGTCGGCCGCCAGCGCCTGGTTGCGCTGTTGCAGGCGATCGTTCTCGTCGGCCTGCTTCTTGATGGCCGCGCGCAGGCCGTCCACCTCGTGCACGCCACCGTGCGCGGACCACAGTTTCACCTGCAGCCCGATCAGCAACAGCAACAGGACGAGGGCGATCCAGCGCAGCATGGACGATGCGTGTCCTCGTCAGCCCGGCAGCTGGGCAAGATTCGGGAAGGCATTGCGGCCGGCATAGACCGCCGACGCACCCAGCGCCTCCTCGATGCGCAACAGCTGGTTGTACTTGGCCACGCGGTCGGTGCGGCACAGCGAGCCCGTCTTGATCTGGGTCGCGGTGGTCGCCACGGCGATGTCGGCGATGGTGGTGTCCTCGGTCTCGCCCGAGCGGTGCGAGATGATCGCCGCATACCTGGCGGCATCGGCCATGGCGATGGCTTCGAGCGTCTCGGACAGCGTACCGATCTGGTTGACCTTGATCAGGATGGCGTTGGCGATGCCCTTGTCGATGCCTTCCTTGAAGATCGCCGGGTTGGTGACGAACAGGTCGTCGCCGACCACCTGGACGTTCTTGCCGATGGTGTCGGTGAGCAGCTTCCAGCCGGCCCAGTCGCCCTCGGCCATGCCGTCCTCGATGGTGACGATGGGGTACTGCCTGGCCCAGCTGGCCAGCACGTCCACCCATTGCTCGGGGGTATAGACCTTGCCCTCGCCTTCCAGGTCGTACTTGCCGTCCTTGAAGAACTCGGAGCTGGCCGCGTCGAGGCCCAGCAGGATCTCGCTGCCGACCTTGTAGCCGGCCTTGTTCACCGCTTCGAGAATGGTGTCCAGCGCCTCGATGTTGGAGCGCAGGTTCGGCGCGAAGCCGCCCTCGTCGCCTACCGCGGTGTTCAGGCCCTTGCCCTTCAGCACGCCCTTCAGCGCGTGGAAGATCTCCGCGCCGGCGCGCAGCGCCTCGGCGAAGCTGGGTACGCCCACCGGCAGCACCATGAACTCCTGCACGTCGACGTTGTTGTCGGCATGCGCGCCGCCGTTGATGATGTTCATCATCGGTACCGGCAGCGCGCCGGGCTTGCCGGTGGTGCCGTTGATCTCAGCGAGGTACTGCCACAGCGCCTGCTTGCGCTGCGCCGCCACCGCATGCGCGGCGGCCATCGACACGCCGAGCAGCGCGTTGGCGCCCAGCTTGCCCTTGTTCGGGGTGCCGTCGAGGTTGATCAGCTTCGCGTCCAGGCCGCCCTGGTTGGCCGCGTCAAAGCCCTTCAGTTCGCTGGCGATGGTGTTGTTGACGTTGGCCACCGCGTGCTTGACGCCCTTGCCGCCGTAGCGCGCCTTGTCGCCGTCGCGCAGTTCCACCGCCTCGCGCGTGCCGGTGCTGGCGCCGCTGGGCACCGCGGCACGACCGAAACCGCCGCCCGCCAGGGTGACCTCGGCCTCCAGCGTGGGGTTGCCGCGCGAGTCGAGAATTTCACGGGCGTGGATGCGGGTGATGTCGGTACTCATGCGGCGGCATTCCTTCAGTAGTGGGGAGGGGCAACGCGGGGTCTACAGAGTGTTTTCGAGGAAACCGTGGCGCTTGGTCACGGCATCCAGTTCCAGCAGGGTTTCCAGCAGCGCTTCCATCTTGTCCAGCGGCCACGCATTGGGGCCATCGCTGAGCGCCCTGGACGGATCGGGGTGGGTCTCCGCGAACAGTCCGGCCACGCCAGCCGCCACCGCGGCGCGTGCCAGCACCGGCACGAACTCGCGCTGCCCGCCGGAGCTGGTGCCCTGCCCGCCCGGCAGTTGCACCGAGTGGGTGGCGTCGAACACCACCGGGCAGCCGGTGTCGCGCATCGCGCTGAGGCTGCGCATGTCCGAGACGAGGTTGTTGTAGCCGAAGCTGGCGCCGCGCTCGCAGACCATGATGGCGTCGTTGCCGACGGCCCTGGCCTTGTCGACCACGTTCTTCATGTCCCACGGCGCCAGGAACTGGCCCTTCTTGATGTTCACCGGCTTGCCGGCGCGCGCCACGGCCTGGATGAAGTCAGTCTGGCGGCACAGGAAGGCCGGCGTTTGCAGCACGTCCACCACCGCGGCGACCTCGCCGAACGGGGTGTATTCGTGCACGTCGGTGAGCACCGGCACGCCGATCTGGCGCTTCACCTCGCCCAGGATGCGCAGGCCCTCTTCCATGCCCGGGCCGCGGAAGCTGGTGCCGGAAGAACGGTTGGCCTTGTCGAAGCTGGACTTGAAAATGAAATTCACGCCAAGCCGGCCGGTGATCTCCTTGAGTGTGCCGGCGGTGTCGAGCTGCAGCTGCTCGGACTCCACCACGCAGGGACCGGCGATCAGGAACAGCGGCCGGTCGAGTCCGACCTCGAATCCGCAGAGCTTCATGCCGCGGCTCCGTGCGCCAGCTTCTGCCCGTCGCGCACGGCCTTGTACTCGCGCGCGGCGTGTACGAAGCCGATGAACAGCGGATGGCCGTCGCGCGGCGTGGAGGTGAATTCCGGATGCGCCTGGCAACCGAGGAACCACGGATGCTTCTGCTGTGGCAGCTCGACGATCTCCACCAGCAGGTCGTCCATCGACTTGCCGGAGATCACCAGGCCCAGATCCTCGAAGCTCTGGCGATAGCGGTTGTTGAACTCGTAGCGATGGCGATGGCGCTCGCGCACCACGTCCTGGCCATACATTTCGCGCGCCAGCGTGCCGGCCTTGAGCCGGCACTCCTGCGCGCCGAGGCGCATGGTACCGCCGAGATCCGAGCGCTCGCTGCGCTGTTCGACTTCGCCGGCGGCCGTCGTCCACTCGGTGATCAGCGCGATCACCGGATTCGGCGTGTTGCGGTCGTTCTCGCTGGAATCGGCATCGGCCAACCCGGCCACATGGCGGGCGAAATCCACCACCGCCGCATGCATCCCGTAGCAGATGCCGAAATACGGCACGCCGTGTTCACGCGCGTACCTGGCGGCCATGATCTTGCCTTCGAAGCCGCGCTTGCCGAACCCACCGGGCACCAGGATCGCGTCGACGCCGCCGAGCACCTTGGCGGCGCCTTCGGCCTCGACCTGCTCGGAATCGATCCACTGCAGGTTCACGCGCGTCTGCTGCTTGATGCCGCCGTGGCGCAATGCCTCGCCCAGCGACTTGTAGGCGTCCTTGTGCTCCACGTACTTGCCGACGATGGCCACGGTGACCTCGTCTTTCGGGTGCACCACGGCGTCCACCGTGCGCTGCCAGCCGGACAGGTCGGCCGGCTTTGCATCGAGGCCCAGCCGCTTCACCACGATCTCGTCCAGGCCCTGCTGGTGCAGCCACAGCGGCGTCTTGTAGATCACGTCTACGTCCACCGCGCTGATCACCGCGTTCTCGGGCACGTTGGTGAACAGCGCGATCTTGCGGCGCTCGCCCTCGGGCAACGGCTGCTCGCTGCGGCACAGCAGGATGTCCGGCTGGATGCCGATCGAGCGCAGCTCCTTCACCGAGTGCTGGGTGGGCTTGGTCTTGATCTCGCCGGCGGCCTTGATGAACGGCACCAGGGTGAGATGCATGAACAGGCACTTCTCCGGGCCGTGCTCGATACGCAACTGACGGATGGCCTCCAGGAACGGCAGCGACTCGATGTCGCCCACCGTGCCGCCGATCTCCACCAGCGCCACGTCGAAGCCGCGGGTGGCCTCGTGGATGCAATGCTTGATCTCGTCGGTGATGTGCGGGATCACCTGCACCGTGGCGCCCAGGTAGTCGCCGCGGCGCTCCTTGCGGATCACCGACTCGTAGATCTTGCCAGTGGTGATCGAGTTCTTGCCGGTCAGGCGGGTGTGGACGAAGCGCTCGTAGTGGCCCAGGTCCAGGTCGGTCTCCGCACCGTCGTCGGTGACGTAGACCTCGCCGTGCTGGAAGGGGCTCATCGTGCCTGGATCCACGTTGATGTAGGGATCCAGCTTCATCATGGTGACCGAGAGGCCACGCGCTTCCAGGATGGAAGCCAGCGACGCCGCGGCGATGCCCTTGCCAAGCGAGGACACCACACCGCCGGTGACGAAAATCAGGGGGGTCATGGGATGCAGCCGTGCTGGAAAGGCACATTTTAGCGGCAGACGGCCTTCACCGCGAGATGCCGGCGCGGGAAGATTCATCGGGAATTGCGATTGCCTACATCGGCCCCGCTCCTGCCGCCCCGCTCCTGCCGCGCGATCAGCCGGCAGCAAAGCCCCGGTGGCGGTGCGTCGCCTCGCTCAATCGGCAACGCCCAGCGCGAAACCGCAACCGTTGGCCAGTTCCATGAAGCCCGGGAACGAGGTCGCTACGTGGCGGCAGTCGTTGATGCGCACCGGCTCCTGCGCCACCAGTCCGGCCACCGCGAAGCTCATCGCGATGCGGTGGTCGGTGAGGCTTTCCACCGTGCCGCCGGCGAGCGTGCCGCCGTGGATGGTCGCGCCGTCCGGTGTTTCGTCCACCTGGATGCCCAGCGCACGGAGGCCCGTGGCCATCGTGGCAAGGCGGTCGGATTCCTTCACGCGCAACTCGGCGGCACCGCGGATGACGGTGTTGCCCCTGGCTGCGGCCGCGGCGACGAACAGCGCCGGGAACTCGTCGATCATGTCGGGCACCAGCGTTTCGGGCAGCTCGACGCCGCGCAGCGGCGCGTAACGCACCACCAGGTCGCCCACCGGCTCGCCGCCGCTGGTCTTTTCGTTCTCGACGCGGATGTCGGCGCCCATCAGCCGCAAGGCTTCGAGCAGGCCGGTGCGGCGCGGGTTGAGGCCCACCGCCGGCAGGCGCAGTTCGGAGCCGGGCACGATGCTCGCGGCGACGAGAAAGAACGCCGCCGAGGAGAAATCCGCCGGCACGTCCACGCCGGTGGCGTGCAGCACGTGTCCGCCGGAAAGCCTGGCGCGACCGGGTTCGAACGCGATCGGCCAGCCGAAGGCGGCCAGCATGCGCTCGGTGTAATCGCGGGTGGGATGCGGCTCGATCACCTCGGTCTCGCCCTCCGCATACAGGCCCGCCAACAGCAGCGCGGACTTCACCTGCGCACTGGCCACCGGCAACTCGTAGCGGATGCCGTGCAGGCGCTGGCCGCCATGGATCACCAGCGGCGGCAGGCCGTCGCGGGTGTCGATACGCGCCCCCATTGCGGTCAGCGGATCGGTGACGCGGCGCATCGGCCGCTTTGACAGCGAGGCGTCGCCGATCAGGGTGCTGTCGAACGCCTGCCCCGCCAGCAGGCCGGCCAGCAGGCGCATGCCGGTGCCGGCATTGCCGCAGTCCAACGGATCGTCGCTTGCGCGCAGGCCGTGCAGGCCCGCGCCGTGCACCACGCGCTCGCCGTCGGCAGGCGCATCGATGCGCACGCCGAGCTGCTGCAACACGGCAGCAGTGGCGCGGGTGTCCTCGCCTTCGAGGAAGCCACGGATGTGCGAGGCGCCGTCGGCCAGCGCGGCGAACATCAGCGCGCGATGCGAGACGGACTTGTCGCCCGGCACGCCCACGCTGCCCCGCAGCGGGCCGGCCGGGCCGCTGCGCCAGTCCATGCGCCCGCTCATGGCAAGGCCACCGGGTAGGAGCCGAGCACGCGCAGCTGCGCCACCGACTGTTCGATCTCCTTTACCGCCGCCTGCAGCGCCTCGTCCTGGATGTGGCCGGAGACATCGATGAAGAAGGCGTACTGCCACTTGCCGCTGTGCGCGGGACGCGACTCGATGCGGTTGAGGCTCACACCGTGCGCCGCGAACGGGCTGAGCACGTGGTACAGCGCACCCGGCTGGTCGTTGACCGTGATCAGCAGCGAGGTGCGATCGTTGCCCGAGGGCGGGAACAGACTGCGGCCAATCACCAGGAAGCGCGTGGTGTTGTCGGCGCGGTCCTCGATGCCGGAAGCCAGGGTGCGCAGGCCGTACACCTTGCCCGCGGTCTCGCCGGCGATCGCGCCCGCGTCGTCGGTATGGCGTGCCCGCCGCGCCGCCTCGGCGTTGCTGCCCACCGCCTCGCATTCCACGTTCGGCAGGTTCATGCGCAACCAGGTCTTGCACTGCTGCAGCGACTGCGCATGGGCGTAGACCCGCTTGATGTCCTCCAGCCGCCCTGCCATCGAATGCAGGCACTGGTGCACGCGCAGCTCGATCTCGCCGCAGATGCGCGCGTCGGAGGTCAGGAACATGTCCAGCGTCACCTGGATCATGCCCTGGCCGGAGTTCTCCACCGGCACCACGCCGAAATCGGCATGGCCGGCGGCAACCTCCTGGAATACCTCCTCGATGCTGCCCAGCGGCAGGCCGTAGGCGGCATGGCCGAAGTGCTTGCGCACCGCCTGCTCGCTGAAGGTGCCCTCGGGGCCGAGGTAACCGATCTTGAGCGGGTCTTCCTGCGCCAGGCAGGAGGACATGATCTCGCGGAACAACCGCACCATCTCGGCGTCGGACAGCGGCCCTTTGTTGCGGTCCACCACCATGCGCAGCACGTGCGCCTCGCGCTCGGGACGGTAGTAGTCGATCGCGGACAGGCCCTCGCCCTTCACCCGTGCGACCTCCTGCGCCCAGTTCGCACGTTCGGAGATCAGCTCCTGGATCTGCCTGTCGATGCTGTCGATGCGCTCGCGCACGTCGGACAGCGAGACCTTGCTTTCGGTCATGATGGATATCTGGACGGATGTCTGGATGGATAGAAGGCCAAATGCCGCTTGCCGATGATGCCCGAAACGTTCAGCCGTGTCGCGTCGCGAAATCGCGCATGAACACGACCAGCGCTTCCACCGCTTCCGGCGGCACCGCGTTGTAGAGCGACGCACGCATGCCGCCCAGCGCCTTGTGCCCCTTCAGCGCGAACAGGCCGGCCGCCTCGGATTCGGCGAGGAACAAGGCGTCCAGCGCACCGTCGTGCAGGGTGAACGGCACGTTCATGCGCGAGCGGGCGGCGGGATCGATCGCGTTGCGGTAGTAGCCGTCGGATCCGTCGATGGCCGCATACAGCCGCTCGGCCTTGGCCCGGTTGCGTTCGCCCATCGCGGCCAGCCCGCCCTGCGCCTTCAGCCACTGGAAGGTGAGTCCGGCCAGATACCAGCCCCAGGTGTTCGGCGTATTGAGCATGGAATCGTTCGCCGCATGCTCGGCATAGCGGAAGATCTTCGCCATCGGCCGCGTCGCGCGGGCGAGCAGGTCGCGGCGAGCGATCATCAGCACCAGCCCGGAAGGGCCGATGTTCTTCTGCGCGCCGGCGTAGATCAGGCCGAAGCGGCGTACGTCCAACGGCGCGGAGAGGATGTCGGAGGACATGTCCGCCACCAGCGGCACGTCGCCGGTGGCGGGCACCGCGTGGTACTGCACGCCATGGATGGTTTCGTTCGGCGTGTAGTGCACGTAGGCGGCGGCGGGGTCGAGCTGCCACTCCGCACGCGGCGGCAGGCGCCGATAGTTTTCACCCTTGCTGCTGGCGGCCACGTTCACGCGCACGTAGGGCGCGGCTTCGTTCGCCGCCTTCTCGCCCCAGTGGCCGTTGACGATGTAGTCGGCGCTGCCGCCCTCGCCCGCCAGGTTCATCGGGATTTGCGCAAAGTGCTGGGTGGCGCCGCCCTGCAGGAACAGCACGGCGTAGTCATCCGGGATCGCGGCCAGCTCGCGCAGGTCGGCCTCGGCCTGCGCCGCCATCGCGATGAAGCGCTTGCCGCGGTGCGACTGCTCCATCACCGACATGCCGCTGCCGTTCCAGTCCAGGAGCTCGCGCTGCGCGCGCTCAAGCACCTCGCGCGGCAACGCCGCCGGACCCGCGCTGAAATTCCACACCTGGCTCACCGATTGCTCCCCATGACTGCGATCACCGCATTATGGCGCGGCGCAGCATGGAGCCGTCAATGGCGTTTTCCTTGCCCGTGGCAGCCAAGGGCGGTCGCCGGATCGGTTCCAGCGATCGCGGATGATCGCAAGCCTCAGAAGCGGATCCAAAACACCAGCGCGATGCCCAGCGCCAGCACCGCGGCGGTGACGATCAGCCACCACACTTCGCCGCGCGGGCCGGCGGCCTCCTCGGGCAGGATCGGCGCGGCCGCAGCAGGTGCAGCCATCTCGGGCTCGGCCTCCATGCCCGGCGCATCGAGCACGAAACGGTGCTTCCCGAGGCTGATCTGGTCGCCAGGCTGCAGCGCCACGCGCTGCACCGCCACGCCGTTGACGCGCAGCGGATAGGTGGCCGAGGCCTGCACCGCCTCCAGCATCAGGCGATCGTTCTGCCAGTCGAGCTTCAGGCTGGCCGCCTCGCCTTGCGGCAATTCCAGCGGGACACGGCCATAGGGTCCGAGTTCCAGTCCCTCGCCGACCGGCAGCACGCGCCCGGACAAGGCCCCGGCCAGCGCGCGCAGTGCGGCGGTACAGCGGGCCTCCGCCGGTGCCGCCGGGGTTTCGCGCTGTTCCGGGGATACGTCGCCGCGCAGCAGCATGCGGCAATCGCCCACGCTCAGCATGTCACCGGGACGCAACAGGGCGCGCTCACGCACCGGCCGTGCATTCACGTAGACCCGCGTGGCCGAAGGCAGCACCGTCAGCACCCAGCCGCGCCTGTCCTGCTCGACGCGCAGGTGACGCGGCGCAGCCTGCCCCGCAGACAACACCAGGTCGTTGTCCGCCGCGCTGCCTATCCGCAATTGGGGAGCCGTCCACGGGAAATCCTCGCGGGCGGATTGGAGAAACTCGATACGCATTGCCGTACCAATCCATTGACCGCGGCACTCTAGCATGTGCTTCCCGCGTGCTTGTACATGCAACCGCATGCCCGGCAGACGGCATGGCTTATCATCCCGGGCCTACCCATGGAGCCCGCACATGCCCAGCATCGACATCCAACGCAGCCATGGCCTGCCGCTGCCCGAGGCCCGTGCCGTGGTCGAGAAAGTGGCCGCGCGCATGCGCGAGAAGTTCGACATTGCCAGCCGCTGGGAAGGCGACACCCTGCTTTTTTCCCGCCCCGGCGTGAACGGCCAGATCGCCGTGGGTGGCGACGCGGTTCGCGTCCACGCCGAACTGGGCATGCTGCTGTCCCCGCTCAAGGGCATGGTCGAGCAGGAGATCCGGCGCAAGCTGGACGAGTACTTCGCCTGACCGATACGGCAATTCTTTAACCGGACGCCCTGCCGTGGCATAATCGCCGGCTTGTGCGGCCACCACGGCCGCTCTCCGATCCGGAACACATGGCCAAAGACGACGTCATCGAAATGGAAGGCACGGTCCTGGAGACCCTGCCCAACACCATGTTCCGCGTGCAACTGGAGAACGGGCACGTAGTCATCGCCCACATCTCCGGGCGCATGCGCAAGCATTACATCCGCATCCTCACGGGCGACAAGGTCAAGATCGAAATGACCCCGTACGACCTGAGCAAGGGGCGGATCACCTACCGCATGAAATAGGGCGGTCGCCGCACGAAAAAGGCCGCGCACCGCGCGGCCTTTTGTGTTGCCCTCGGCGCCCCATCATTCCACCACGGCAGGCAGCTTCTCGGCCTCTTCGCAGCTTACCGCGAGCTCGCCGTCCTTCACGCCCAGCGTCACCTTGCCGCCCTCGGCAAGCTTGCCGAACAGCAGCTCGTCGGCCAGCGCACGCTTCACCTTCTCCTGGATCACCCGCGCCATCGGGCGGGCACCCATCTGCGCGTCAAAGCCGTGCTCGGCGAGCCAGCGGCGGGCCTCGGCGTCGACGTCCAGGCTGACGCGCTTGTCGGCCAGTTGGGCTTCCAGTTCGATCAGGAACTTGTCCACCACGCGCAGGATGTGCTCGAAATCCAGCGCATTGAACTGGATGATCGCATCCAGCCGGTTGCGGAATTCCGGCGTGAAGCTGCGCCGTATCGTCTCCATCGCGTCGGTGCGGTGGCTCTGCTCGACGAAGCCGATACTGCGCCGGGCCGCCTGCGCCGCACCGGCGTTGGTGGTCATCACCAGGATCACGTTCTTGAAGTTGGCCTCGCGCCCGTTGGTGTCGGTGAGCACGCCGCGGTCCATCACCTGCAGCAGGATGTTGTAGACGTCGGGGTGCGCCTTCTCGATCTCATCCAGCAGCAGCACCGCATGCGGGTGCTTGGTGACGGCCTCGGTGAGCAGGCCGCCCTGGTCGAAGCCCACGTAGCCCGGCGGAGCGCCGACCAGGCGCGACACCGAATGCGCCTCCATGTACTCGGACATGTCGAAGC
Source organism: Pseudomonadota bacterium (assembly GCA_021798675.1). The sequence continues at coordinate 12,258 of JAJZGE010000001.1, forward strand.
GGATCATCTCGATGCCGAGCTGCATGGCGAGCTGGCGGGTAACCTCGGTCTTGCCCACGCCGGTGGGGCCGGCCAGCAGGAAGGAACCGATCGGCTTGGCCGGATCGGCCAGGCCGGAGCGCGCCATCTTGATCGAGGCGGCCAGCGCCTCGATGGCGGCGTCCTGCCCGAACACCACCATCTTGAGGTTGCGCTCCAGGTTCTTCAGCACGTCGCGGTCGGAGGCCGAGACCTGCTTGGCCGGGATCCGCGCCATCTTGGCGACGATGTATTCCACCTCGGGCACGTCGATCCTGCCGGTGCGCTGGTCTTGCGGCAGCAGGCGCTGGCGGGCGCCCGCCTCGTCGATCACGTCGATGGCCTTGTCCGGCAGCAGGCGGTCGGGAATGTGCTTCACCGACAGGTCCACCGCGGCCTTGAGCGATTCGTTGGTGTAGATGACGTTGTGGTGCTCCTCGAAGCGCGAGCGCAGCCCCTTGAGGATCTCGATGCTGTCGGCCACCGAGGGTTCCACCACGTCGATCTTCTGGAAGCGCCGTGCCAGCGCGCGATCCTTCTCGAACACGCCGCGGTATTCCTGGAAGGTGGTCGAGCCGATGCAGCGCAGCTCGCCGGAGGCCAGCAACGGCTTGATCAGGTTGCTGGCATCCATGGTGCCGCCGGAGGCGGAGCCGGCACCGATGATGGTGTGGATCTCGTCGATGAACAGGATCGCGCCCGGCTGCTTCTTCAGTTGGGCGATCACGCCCTTGAGGCGCTTCTCGAAGTCGCCGCGGTACTTGGTGCCGGCCACCAGCGCGCCCAGGTCGAGCGACCAGATGGTGGCGCTTTCGAGCACTTCCGGCACGTCGCCGTCGACGATGCGCTTGGCCAGCCCCTCGGCCAACGCGGTCTTGCCCACGCCGGCGTCGCCGACGTAGAGCGGGTTGTTCTTGCGCCGGCGGCACAGCACCTGGATGGTGCGCTCGATCTCGTCGGCGCGACCGATCAGCGGATCGATCTTGCCCTCCAGTGCACGCTCGTTGAGGTTGCTGGCGAACTCGGCCAGCGGGTTGCCCTTGGCCTCGGCACCCTCCTCGCTCTCGCGCTCGCTACCGCCGGGGATGCCCGTCGACGGCTCGTCGCCCACCTTGGCGATGCCGTGCGAAATGTAGTTAACCACGTCGAGCCGGGTGATCTCCTGCTGGTGCAGGAAGTACACCGCGTGCGAATCCTTCTCGCCGAAGATCGCCACCAGCACGTTGGCGCCGGTGACCTCCTTCCGCCCCGAGGACTGCACGTGGTAGACCGCCCGCTGCAGCACGCGCTGGAAGCCCAGGGTCGGCTGGGTATCACGCTCGTCGCCGTGCGGCAGCACCGGCACGGTCTCCGCGATGATCTTCTCGAGATCGTGGGTGAGCCGCGGCAGGTCCACGCCGCAGGCGCGCAGCGCACCCAGCGCGGACTGGTTGGTGGTGAGCGCAAGCAGGAGGTGCTCCACGGTCATGTACTCGTGGCGCTGCTCGCGGGCCTGCTTGTAGCACTGGCCGATGGTGACTTCGAGATCCTTGCTGAACATCCGGACCGTCTCCGTTGCAATGGCGTGGGCGGCGTAACCGCGTTGGGCTACGAAATGGGGGCGCTCAGAGCTTTTCCATAGTGCACAACAGCGGGTGCTGATGCGAGCGTGAATATTCGTTGACCTGGGTGACCTTGGTCTCGGCCACCTCGCGGGTGAACACGCCGCACACGCCCTTGCCGCGGGTATGCACGTGCAGCATCACCTGCACCGCACGCTCCTGGTCCAGCCCGAAGAAGCTGCGCAGCACCTCGACCACGAAGTCCATCGGCGTGAAGTCGTCGTTGAGCAGCACCACCTGGAACAACGGTGGCCGCGCCACCTCCGGCTTGGCGGTGCGCAGTGCCAGGCCGTGGCCGTTTTCGTGTTCGTTTTCTTGTTCGTTGGCCATGATGAGGATGTGGGTTCGACGGTTGCGAGTATACGCCGCGCCCCTTCCCGGGCTGGCGACGACCGCAGCGGGATGTAATGGCACAATGGCGCCTTTTCCAGTCCCCTCCCTCCCCATGCCGCTTCCTTCCGCCAACGACGCCGTCTGGCGTCCGCACGTTACCGTGGCCTGCGTGGTCAGCGACGGCGCGCGCTATCTGATGGTCGAAGAGGAGGTGAATGGCCGGCTGGCGTACAACCAGCCCGCCGGCCACCTCGAGGACCGCGAGCGGCTGGTCGACGCGGCCGTGCGCGAGACCCTGGAGGAAACCGGCTGGACGGTGGAGCCGACGCACCTGATCGGCGTGCACCAGTGGCGCAGCACCGAGCACGGCGAGGGCGTGGTCCGCTTCAGCTTCGCCGCGCGCCCCGTCGGCCACGACCCGGCGCGCCCGCTGGACACCGGCATCCGCCGCGCGCTATGGCTGGATCGCGCCGGGATAGCCGCGCTGGGCGAACGCCTGCGCAGTCCGCTGGTACTGGCCAGCATCGACGCCTGGCTCGCCGGGGCACGCTTTCCGCTGGACGCGCTGCATGCGTGGCCGCCGGGCGCCGCGCCATGAGGGTGATGCTGGGCATTTCCGGCGGCGTCGACTCCTCGGTGGCGGCGCTGCTGCTCAAGCAAGCCGGGCATGCGGTCGATGGCATGTTCATGCAGAACTGGGAAGAGGACGACCGCTCCGGCCCCTGCACCGCCGACGCCGACCGCAAGGACGCCGTGGCGGTGTGCGGCCGGCTGGGCATACCGTTCCACGCGCGCAATTTTGCCGCCGAATACTGGGACGGCGTGTTCGAGCACTTTCTCGCCGAATACCGCGCCGGGCGCACGCCCAACCCGGACGTGCTGTGCAACCGCGAGATCAAGTTCAAGGCCTTCCTGGACGAATCGCGCGCGCTGGGCGCCGAAAAGATCGCCACCGGCCACTACGCCCGCGTGGGTTGCGTGGATGGCGAATACCGCCTGCTGCGCGCGGTGGACGCGGCCAAGGACCAGACCTATTTCCTGCATGCGCTGGGCCAGGCGCAGCTCGCCGCCACGCTGTTCCCGGTCGGCGAGATCGAGAAGTCGCGGGTACGCGAACTGGCGCAGGCCGCCAACCTGCCCACCCACGCCAAGAAGGATTCCACCGGCATCTGCTTCATCGGCGAGCGCGATTTCCGCAGCTTCCTGGCGCAATACATCCCGGCCCGCCCCGGCGAGATGCGCACGCCGGAAGGCACGCTGATCGGCGAGCACCAGGGCGCGATGTATTACACACTGGGCCAACGCAACGGCCTGGGGATAGGCGGACGCCACGGCGCCAGCGGCGAGCCGTGGTACGTGGTGGGCAAGGACGTGCCCGCCAACGTGCTGTACGTGGCGCAGGGCAACGCCAACCGCTGGCTGGATTCGCGCAGGCTGCGCAGCGAGGCGCCGACCTGGGTGGCCGGCCATGCACCCGCTGAGCGCTTCCGCTGCACCGCCAAGACCCGCTACCGCCAGACCGACCAGGCTTGCGAGGTGCGCGTGCTGGAGGACGGACTCGAGGTCCGCTTCGACACCCCGCAGCGCGCGGTGACACCGGGCCAGTCGGTGGTGCTCTACGACGGCGAGGCCTGCCTTGGCGGCGCGGTGATCGCCGCCACCGACGCGCCCTTCGGCGGCCTGCCCCAAACCCACGACGAGAATTGACGGTGCTTGACGCTTTTGCGATGAACGAGGAACGCGTGCTGGCGCTCGCCGGCATCTACCAGGCCTGCGCGCTGGCGCAGCAGCTGGCCAACCAGGGCCGCTGCGACGAAACCGCGATGGACGCCGGCATCGCCAGCGTATTCCGCATCGACGCGCCCTCGGTGGTGGGCGTCTACGGCAACATCGCCAGCGTGCGACTGGGCCTGCGCACGCTGGTGTCGCAGCTGGACGAAAGCAGCGACGACATGGCGGTAACGCGTATGGCGATGACCGTGATGCGGCTGGAGCGCACCCTGTCCAGGCACCCGCAACTGCTCGACCGCCTGCAACAGGGCATCCGCGCCGCGCAGCGGCAGGCCGAGCATTTCGGCCAGGGTTCCAGCCAGGTCACCGCGCGGCTGGCGGAGCTCTACGCATCCACGCTGTCCACCCTGCGCCCGCGCGTGATGGTCAACGGCAGCCCGCAATACCTGCAGCAACCCGCCATCGTCGAGAAGTTGCGCAGCAACCTGCTCGCGGCGGTGCGCTCGGCGGTGCTGTGGCGCCAGCTCGGCGGCCGCCAGTGGCAACTGCTGCTGTTCCGCAGGCAATGCAGCATGCTGGCGCGGGGACTGCTCACCGGCTCCACGCTGGGCGGGCGTTAACCCGCGAGCTTCAACCCGGGCAACTGTTTCGCCAACGCGCGCAGCAACTTGGCGAAAGCCGCAAGATCGGCGCCCCACGGCGTAGCCTCGCGCCAGTACAGCGCGATCTCGCGCCCCTGCGCCTGGCCCTTGATCCTGGCCAGCACGATATCCGGCTTGGACGCCAGCCGTTCGTGCGCCAGCGCCGGCACCAGCGCGTGGCCGCCGCGCAGGCTGACCAGGGCGGCCAGGCTTTCCAGGCTCACGTCCTGCACGTGGCCGTCGCCGTCGGCGTGGCTCTCTGCCATCCGGATCGCGTCGGCCTTTTCCAGTTGCTCCAATGCCACGCTGCGCCGGCCAGCCAGCGGGTGATCGGCGCGCAGCATCGCCTCCCAGGGCTCGAAGAACAGCGGCCGCATCGCGATGCCGCTGGCCAGCGGCGCGAGCGGCGCCAGCACGGCATCCAGCTCCGCCTCGTGCAGGCGGCGCAGCAGGCCGCGCGGCTTGCCCTCGGAAATGCCCAGCCGCACGCCCGGAAAATGCTGTGGAAAAGGCGCGATCAGATGCGGCAACAGATAGGGGCCCAGCGAGGCCGGCACGCCGAGGCGCAGCTCGCCGCCGAAGGCGACCGCGCCGGCGCGCGCGGTCTGCTGCAGCAGTTCCGCCGCGGCGATCACGGCATCGATGCGCTCCAGCAAGCGGTGGCCGCCCGCCGTCGGCACCACCTTGCGCCCGCCGCGTTCGAACAGCGGCGCGCCCAGCGCCTGCTCCACCTTCTGCACCTGGTGCGACAGCCCCGACGGACTGATGTGCATGGCCCGCGCTGCGCTGTTGAAACTGCCGTGGCGGTGCACCGCCTGCACCATCATCAGGTCGCGCAACGAGACCGCCGAAATGTGGGAGGAGATCATCCGAGCGCCTGTGGTTGTCGCCATGCGCGAAGCATAAACGACGAAGCCCGGCGCGCGGCCGGGCTTCGTTTCCTGCAAGCCTTCCCGTCGGACGGGACAAGCCCGGCTTACGCCGCGACGGTGTCCGCGACTTCCTTGTAGTCCTGGATCTGGTCGAAGTTCATATAGCGGTAGATCTTCTCGCCGTTGGCGTTGATCACGCCGATGTCCGCCATGTACTCGTCCTTGGTCGGGATACGGCCGAGGCGCGAGCAGATCGCGGCGAGTTCCGCCGAGCCCAGGTACACGTTGGAGTTCTTGCCCAGGCGGTTGGGGAAGTTGCGGGTGGAGGTGGAGAACACCGTGGCGCCCTCCTTCACCTGCGCCTGGTTGCCCATGCACAACGAGCAGCCCGGCATCTCCATGCGCGCGCCGGCGGTACCGAAGGTGCCGTAGACGCCCTCGTTGGTCAGCTCGCTGGCGTCCATCTTGGTCGGCGGTGCCACCCACAGGCGGGTCGGGATGTCGCGCTTGCCTTCCAGCAGCTTGGCCGCGGCGCGGAAGTGGCCGATGTTGGTCATGCACGAACCGATGAACACCTCGTCGATGGCAGCGCCGGCCACGTCGCTGAGCGTCTTCACGTCGTCCGGGTCGTTCGGGCAGGCCACGATGGGCTCGTGCACGTCGGCCAGGTCGATCTCGATCACGGCGGCGTATTCGGCGTCGGCATCGCGTTCCAGCAGCTGCGGGTTGGCCAGCCACGCCTCCATCGCCTTGATGCGGCGCTGCAGGCTGCGGGCGTCCTTGTAGCCCTGGGCGATCATCACCTTGAGCAGGGTGATGTTGCTGTTCATGTATTCGATGATCGGCGCCTTGTCGAGGTGTACCGTGCAGCCGGCGGCGGAGCGCTCGGCGGACGCGTCAGACAGCTCGAATGCCTGTTCCACCTTGAGGTTCGGCAGGCCTTCGATTTCCAGGATGCGGCCCGAGAAGATGTTCTTCTTGCCCTGCTTGGCGACGGTCAGCAGGCCCTGCTTGATCGCGTACAGCGGGATCGCGTTGACCAGGTCGCGCAGGGTGACGCCCGGCTGCAGCTCGCCCTTGAAGCGCACCAGCACCGACTCGGGCATGTCCAGCGGCATCACGCCGGTGGCGGCCGCGAAGGCCACCAGGCCGGAGCCGGCCGGGAACGAGATGCCGATCGGGAAACGCGTGTGGCTGTCGCCGCCGGTGCCGACGGTGTCGGGCAGCAGCATGCGGTTGAGCCAGGAATGGATCACGCCGTCGCCCGGGCGCAGCGAGATGCCGCCGCGGGTGCTGATGAATTCCGGCAGCGTGTGGTGGGTCTTCACGTCCACCGGCTTCGGGTAGGCGGCGGTGTGGCAGAACGACTGCATCACCAGGTCAGCCGAGAAGCCCAGGCAGGCCAGGTCCTTCAGCTCGTCGCGGGTCATCGGACCGGTGGTGTCCTGCGAACCCACCGAGGTCATCTTCGGCTCGCAATAGGTGCCAGGGCGCACGCCCTGGCCTTCCGGCAGACCGACCGCGCGGCCGACCATCTTCTGCGCCAGCGTGTAGCCCTTGCCGGTATCGGCCGGCTGCTGCGGCAGGCGGAACAGGGTGGAGACCGGCAGGCCCAGCGCCTCGCGCGCCTTGGCGGTGAGGCCGCGGCCGATGATCAGGGGGATGCGGCCGCCGGCGCGCACTTCGTCGAACAGCACGTCGGACTTGACCTGGAACTCGGCGATCACTTCGCCGTTCTTCAGCGCCTTGCCTTCGTACGGACGCAGCTCGACGACGTCGCCCATCTCCATCTTCGAGACGTCCAGCTCGATCGGCAGCGCGCCGGCGTCTTCCATCGTGTTGTAGAAGATCGGGGCGATCTTGCTGCCCAGGCAGACGCCGCCGAAGCGCTTGTTTGGGATGAAGGGGATGTCCTCGCCGGTCCACCACAGCACCGAGTTGGTCGCCGACTTGCGGCTGGAGCCGGTGCCGACCACGTCGCCCACGTAGGCGACCAGGTGGCCCTGCCTGGCCAGATCCTGGATCAGCTGGATCGGGCCGCGCTTGCCGTCTTCCTCCGGCTGGAACGGTGCGCCATCGCGCTTGTTCTTCAGCATGGCCAGCGCGTGCAGCGGGATGTCCGGGCGCGTGGTGGCATCCGGCGCCGGCGACAGGTCGTCGGTGTTGGTCTCGCCCGGCACCTTGAACACGGTGATGGTCAGGCTCTGCGGCACTTCGGGCTTGCTGGTGAACCATTCGGCGTCGGCCCAGCTCTGCAGCACGGCCTTGGCATTGGCATTGCCCTTGTCCGCCTTCTCCTTCACGTCGTGGAAGGCGTCGAACATCAGCAGGGTGTGCTTGAGCGCGTTGGCGGCGACGGTGCCGACCTGCGCATCGTCGAGCAGCTCGATCAGCGGGTGGATGTTGTAGCCGCCGAGCATGGTGCCCAGCAGTTCGGTGGCCTTCTCGCGCGAGATCAGGGTGCAGCGTTCGGTGCCGAACGCCACCGCCGCGAGGTAGGAGGCCTTGACCTTGGCCGCGTCGTCCACGCCGGCCGGCACGCGGTTCGCGATCAGGTCGAACAGGAACGCTTCCTCGCCGGCCGGCGGGCTCTTCAGCAGCTCCACCAGCTCGGCGGTCTGCGCGGCCGACAGCGGCAGCGGCGGGATGCCCAGCGCGGCGCGCTCGGCAGCATGTTGGCGATAGGCGGTAAGCATGTGGCTCGTCCTGTGGCGGGGATGGGCGGCTCCCCTGTGCACAGGGGAACGTAGCGGGGCGTGGATCGCCGGTACCGGCGCGATCGAGCGCTTCTTTCAGCCGGCAATTTTGCCAGCCGTGCGACATGCCCAGCAACGGAAACGTGTTTCCGGCTGCGTTCGATATCGTGCAAGGCGGCCTTGCACTGCCGCTCACGTTCGAAGGCGTAGGATTCCCGCCGTTCCCGTCGCCAGATCCGATCCACAGGAGTCAAGCCATGCAGGATTCATTCGCCACCCGCGACACCCTCTCCGTCAACGGCCGCCAGTACCGCATCGCCAGCCTCGCCAGGCTGGGCCAGCATTTCGACCTGAAGCGCCTGCCCTATTCGATGAAGATCCTGCTGGAGAACCTGTTGCGCCACGAGGATGGCGTCAACGTCACCGCGAAGGAGATCGAGGCGGTGGCGAAGTGGGACGCGAAGAAGGAGCCCGACACCGAAATCGCCTTCATGCCGGCGCGCGTGGTGCTGCAGGATTTCACCGGCGTGCCCTGCGTGGTGGACCTGGCCGCGATGCGCGACGCCGTGGTGAAGCTGGGCGGCGACGCCAAGCAGATCAACCCGCTGGCCCCGGCCGAACTGGTGATCGACCACTCGGTGCAGGTGGACGTGTACGGCTCCGAATCCGCGCTGGAGAAGAACGTCGAGATCGAGTTCCAGCGCAATCGGGAACGCTACAGCTTCCTGCGCTGGGGCCAGAAGGCCTTCGATAATTTCAAGGTGGTGCCGCCGCGCACCGGCATCGTGCACCAGGTGAACCTGGAGCATCTGGCGCGCGTGGTGTTCACCGGCGACATCGACGGCACAAGCTGGGCCTATCCGGACACCGTATTCGGCACCGACAGCCACACCACCATGATCAACGGCATCGGCGTGCTGGGCTGGGGCGTGGGCGGCATCGAGGCCGAGGCCGCCATGCTGGGCCAGCCCTCGTCGATGCTGATCCCGCAGGTGGTGGGCTTCAAGCTGACCGGCCAATTGTCCGAAGGCGTCACCGCCACCGACCTGGTGCTCACCGTCACCCAGATGCTGCGCAAGCTCGGCGTGGTGGGCAAGTTCGTGGAGTTCTTCGGCGACGGCCTCAAGCACCTGGCACTGGCCGACCGCGCCACCATCGGCAACATGGCGCCGGAATACGGCGCCACCTGCGGCATCTTCCCGATCGACCAGGAGGCGCTGAACTACCTGCGCCTGTCCGGCCGCAGCGAAGAACAGATCGCGCTGGTGGAGGCCTACGCGAAGGCGCAGGGCCTGTGGCACGACGAGCACACGCCGCACGCCGAGTTCACCACCACGCTGGAACTCGACCTGGCCGACGTGAAGCCCTCGCTGGCCGGACCGAAGCGTCCGCAGGACCGCGTGCTGCTGGGCGAGGTGCGCAAGAGCTTCAAGGACGCCGTGGTCGGCCTAACCGCCTCGCGCAAGCCGATGGCCACCACGATCGAACGCTTCGCCGGCGAAGGCGGCGAGACCGCGGTGGGTCACGAGGAGAGCGCTTTCGGCAAGGGTGCGCACGTCGAGTTGAATGGCGACACGTTCAAGCTGGGCGACGGCGCGGTGGTGATCGCCGCGATCACTTCCTGCACCAACACGTCCAACCCGGCGGTGATGCTGGCCGCCGGCCTGCTGGCGAAGAAAGCCGCCGCCAGGGGCCTGAAGGCGCGGCCGTGGGTCAAGACCTCGATCGGCCCCGGCTCGAAGGTGGTCACCGACTACCTCGAACAGACCGGCCTGCTGAAGGAGCTGGAGAAGGTCGGCTTCTACATCGTCGGCTACGGCTGCACCACCTGCATCGGCAACTCCGGTCCGCTGCCGGCCGAGATCAGCAAGGGGATTGCCGAGGGCGACCTGGCCGTGGCCTCGGTGCTGTCCGGCAACCGCAACTTCGAGGGCCGCGTGCATCCGGAAGTGAAGATGAACTACCTGGCCTCGCCGCCGCTGGTGGTCGCCTACGCGCTGGCCGGCACGCTGGACATCGACCTGACGAAGGACGCGATCGGCACCGGCAACGACGGCCAGCCGGTGTACCTCAAGGACATCTGGCCGACCAACCAGGAAATCTCCGACACCATCGCCGGCGCGATCAACCCGGAGATGTTCAAGAAGAACTACGCCGACGTGTTCAAGGGCGACACCCGCTGGAACCAGATCGCCTCGCCGGACGGCGCCGTCTACCGCTGGGACGACTCCACCTACATCAAGAATCCGCCCTACTTCGATGGCATGCGCAAGGAGCCGGGGGCGATCGAGGACATCCACGGCGCCCGCGTGCTCGGCCTGTTCGGCGACTCCATCACCACCGACCACATCTCGCCGGCCGGCTCGATCAAGAAGGACAGCCCGGCGGGCCGCTTCCTGATCAGCAAGGGCGTGGACCCGAAGGACTTCAACTCGTACGGCTCACGCCGCGGCAACGACGACGTGATGGTGCGCGGCACCTTCGCCAACATCCGCATCAGGAACCTGATGCTGGATGGCGTCGAGGGCGGCTACACCCTGCACGTGCCCTCGGGCGAGCAGATGGCCATCTACGACGCGGCAATGAAGTACAAGGAAGCCAAGACCCCGCTGGTGGTGCTGGCCGGCAAGGAATACGGCACCGGGTCGTCGCGCGACTGGGCCGCCAAGGGCACCCTGCTGCTGGGCGTGAAGGCGGTGATCGCCGAGAGTTTCGAGCGCATCCACCGTTCCAACCTGGTCGGCATGGGCGTGCTGCCGTGCACCTTCAAGGACGGCGAGAGCGCGCAGTCGCTGGGCCTGACCGGCCGGGAGACCTTCGACATCACCGGTCTGGACGACGGCAAGGCGAAGCAGGCCGACGTCACCGCTACCGCCGACGACGGTAGCAGGAAGACCTTCAAG